>NZ_JBRILT010000004.1:0-193140 GCF_052977065.1 Shewanella sp. 125m-1 | reverse complement strand
TTTATTATTGAGTTTGAAGACAGACTTGTGAAACATATTAACTAAAACTGCAGTTACACAGAATCTGTTACACCCTCAGAAAATGATACTTTGACGATGTTTGAGCATATCGTCTCTAATTTATACATCATCTCTAATTTATACATAGTTTCTGATTTATACATCATCTCTAATTTATACATAGTTTCTGATTTATACATCATCTCTAATTTATACATAGTTTATGATTTATACATCATCTCTAATTCATACATAGTTTCTAATTTATACATCATCTCTAAGTCATACATAGTTTCTAAGTCATACATAGTCGCTAGCTCTTACATAGAGTAACCGATGCTAAAGACTGCGGACTCTGTTGCCGAGTTATAGCCAGCACCTAGTATAAGGCGTTTACCTATAACGTAACGCAGGCCGACTTCTGCTCCCCATGTGGTATTTTTATCTGTTTCCCAGACGGGCTCGGCACCGACAATATAAGGGACGATATTGGTGGTTGAAGAATACTCTGTTGTATAGGCCGCGGCACCGCCATAGAGGCTGAGATCACTGGTGAGTGAATAACTGAGGCCAAAGCGCCAGAGGGTGTCACGAGTGTAGGCTTCACCCGGCGGCTCGACGTAAACATCTTCTTTTTTACTCTGGGCATAACCTATGTAATAGCCCCAGTCGGCATAGTCACGGTCATAATGGCGAGGCGCAACGGTGATACCGTACATAGCTTCTGCGGCGGGAATATAGTCTACAGTTATAGCCATTACGGGGGCTGGTTTGAACGTGTCGTCTTGGCTGTAATCATTTGCCATAGCGTTAAGGCTAAATAAAGCGACTAAGCTGGCTACTAATAATCTAATCATGCTTATCTCTTAAACGTCTGACATAGGATGATGGATTGTTCTCAATCTTTTGTTTACAGTCAACCAACAGTGCTAAAATAGCCGAAATAATAGCGGTTTGTAACAATAGTGTTGAACTAGCTCGATACTGATGTTGGGCTTTGTTTAGATCGATGCTCCGTGTGGGGTCGATCAAAAGTGGAGAGAGATTTTGGATCAGAAATTACGCTCATCGATAGTGGAGTGGCTTACCAAGTTCGGCATTGATGCTCAGCCATCAGATGGTATGTCTAGCGCTATTATGGTGGTTGCATGCTTTATTATCGCTTTTATTGGTTATTTCTTCGTCAAGCGCGGCGTTGTAACCACCATGAATATGGTTATTCTGCGTTCGAAAGCGCATTGGGACGATATTTTCATGCGTCATCAAGTACTCGAGAAGATCGCGATACTGGTTCCCGTTCTTATCTTGAATATTTTGATGCCGCTGGCGTTGAGTGACCATAAAGTAATGAGTAGCTTAAGCGACCGGTTACTCGACGTGATGATTGTGGTGTTGCTCGTTCGCGCTATTTATAGCTCGTTAGACGCTGCCAATGAAATCGCTGATTATAATTTAGTGAGTCGTAGATTACCGATTAAGAGCTTTGTGCAGCTGGCTAAATTGTTCATGTTCTTTGTGGCTATCATCATCTCTATTTCAGTGTTAGCAAACCAATCACCTGTTTATTTCTTAAGTGGTTTAGGTGTCGCGACGGGTTTAGTCATGTTGGTATTTAGAGATACCATTTTGGGCTTTGTGGCGGGTATTCAGCTTGCTGCTAACCGTATGGTGAGCCCGGGTGACTGGATCGAAATGGACAACTTTGGAGCCAATGGCACAGTAGAGGAGGTGTCGTTAACCACTGTTAAAGTGCGCAACTTTGACCAGACCCTGACCATGTTACCCGCTTATGCTTTGGTTTCTGGGGCCTTCAGAAACTGGCGTGGTATGTCTGAATCTGGTGGGCGACGGATCAAACGTGCGATACAAATTGACATTCAATCGGTGCGCTTTTTAACTGAAGATGATATGCGTAGCTTAAGCAAGATCAATCATCTTAAAGACTATTTCTCTGCAAAGTCGGCGGAGATCATTACATATAACGCTCATGTACAAGATGCAGACATGTATGTGAATAGCCGTCATCTAACCAACTTAGGTACTTTTAGGGCTTATATCCAAGAGTACTTAACTCAGCACGATAAGCTCCGTAAAGATATGACGCTGATGGTGCGTCAACTGGCACCAACCGAGCTAGGCGTCCCTATCGAGCTTTATGTGTTTACTAACGATACAAGATGGGATTTTTACGAGGGCATTCAGGCCGATATATTTGATCACCTGTTTGCGATATTGCCTGAATTTGGTTTAAGAGTATTCCAAGGCCCGACGGGAGCGGATGTTCGCAGCTTGAAGCATTAATCTTTTCTTGATATTGCGATACATAGCAACAGCCAGGTTTACACTCATCAGTATTAATCCTGGCTGTTTATTTTGTGGCTTACACTGATTGGTATTGGTGAGAAATTAGTTTTCGCGAGTCACCAAAATTGCCGCTAATGCCACAAATACTCCACCGCTAGTTCTATCAAACCAATGCAGTTTATTACTCGACTTCAGTGTTGGCGCGAGCACATTCGCCATGCTGGCGTAGATCATGACAAAGCTAAAATCTACCACGGCCCAAGTTGCAGCAAGTATGGCCAGTTGTGGCCCTTGAGGCGCTGTAATATCGATAAATTGAGGGAACAATGCGGCAAAAAACAGCAGATCTTTGGGGTTGCTAATGCCCACCCAAAAGGCCTGTTTAAATAGCTGTTTTGGCGTGCCTTTACCTTGGGTTGTCTTAAGCTCTAAGCCTTTACCATCGCCCTTGGTGAGCAGTAATTTAATCCCAAGAAGCAGAAGATAAGCTGCGCCACACCATTTTAATATCGTAAAGCCGTATTCAGTCGCGCTTAACAGGGCGCCTAAGCCGGCAGCTGACGCCATCATTAATATCAATGCCGAAGTGACGCTGCCAAATGCAGTGGCTATGCTGCGACTCTTACCATAGTGAATGCCGTGACCCATAGACAATACAGCCATGGTGCCAGGAGACACGGCAATCAACAATATGGCAAACAGGTAGAGTAACCAGGTATCAAAGCTCATAGATTTTATACAATTTTAAATGACTGGCAGCACTATAGCCGCCAGACATTATTTAGGCAAACACCTAAGGATTATAGTCGGGGATAGCCTTAGGGTGACGGCCTTGAATTGAGCGGTAAAAGTCGACGATTTCGTTCATATCTTGTCGAATGTTGCCTGTTGGTGTTTTGCCTTCGGCAATCACAACTGTCTTGCTACCGAAATCGAGTCCGACGGTTATGATCGGTACTTGAGCTTTATTGGCGATATGATAAAAACCAGTTTTCCAGCGAGATACTGGGCTACGGGTGCCCTCTGGAGCCAAAGCTAGACGGAAATTGGGATTGGCTTGAAATAACTCGGCTACGGCATCGACCATATTGTTACTTTGACGTCTGTCGACGGGGGTGCCACCAATAGCACGAAAAAACCAGCCCCACGGTGGGATAAACAGTTGATGCTTACCTAAGAAGTTGATTTGTACGCCTAGTGCGCCACGGGCGATAACCCCAATGATGAAGTCCCAGTTGCTGGTATGCGGTGCGACAATCGCAATAAATTGCTTATCTTTTGGCAGCTCGCCGGATATTTTCCAGCCGATGAGTTTTAGCAGCCCTTTCCAAAATAATTGAAACATATAACGAAAACCTTCCGGCCTTTTTTTAGAGTATTGATGTTTTCTGCCGCTTTAGCCAATCATTAGCTATGATTGGCGGCAAGACGTCAGATGGATATTTGGGTATAGTACACCTAATAAAGCCCGATCGGAGAGTGGCAATGTTTAAAAAAGGAATCAGTGTCTTATTGTTGTGTTTGGCCTTTAATGCCAACGCTGTGCCAACGGATGATATTGCGAGTATTTTGGCTGAACAACAGGCTGCATGGAATCGCGGTGACTTGGATGCTTACATGCAAGGCTATTGGAATAACGACAAAATGCGTTTTGTGTCGAATGGCAAATTTAGCTACGGCTGGGATAAAACCTTAGCGGCATACAAGAAGCATTATCCAGACAAGGCGGCTTTAGGCGCACTCACTTTTACGATTAAAGAAACCAAGATGCTAAGTAACTATGCGGCGATCGTTGTCGGACGCTGGTCACTAGAGCGAGCTAAAGATAACCCTAATGGTGTGTTTACTTTGCTGGTTGAAAAAATCGATGATCGCTGGGTGATCACTCATGACCACACATCGGATTGAGCCTGCTAGACTAAAACTGTCATTAGCTAACCTCTCGCTGAGCGAGCAAACTTTTAGACTGCAAAGCTTGATATTGATAGCTTTAACAAAAGTAAGGAGTTTATATGGCGTTTATATTACCTGCGGCCTTACTGGTTATAGGCTCACTCTTTTTGATTGGGCATGCTGTGATAGATGAGCGTAAAGTAAAAGATTAATACCGGAGACGCTCATCTTACTATTGCTTGAACTCGCTCTAAGGTGAGTACAATATCAGATGAGCTCAATATTCGGCTCGCAAAAAAGCCAGCTTAACTTGCTGGCGCTATAACGAACTCATCCCTACCTAAGTTTCGCCCCTTGCCGTCATACCTCACTTCAGTGAAATGTATCTTGCCCTGTTTGTCTTTTAAAATAATGCTGGTCGAGCGAGTACCATACTCTTCATGCTGAATGTAGATTGATGATAAGTGGCGTTCCCACTCTACACTCACGCCTGTTGCCGGTAACTCTGCATCGGGCGCTTGGGTATTGTCGGTCATTATATTGAGTAAGGCGTCGATATCGGGCGTGGTGTGATTGCTAATGTGCTGTTCTATTGCTTGAGTGCCCCGAGCCATCTTAGGCCAAATGTCATCTAGCGCACCATTACTGATGGAGTGAAATCCGCGGTTGAGAGTAGTCAGCGTTTGACTGCGACTATCGAAGCATTGCAACAGGTGTTCGTCGCCAAAGAGCAAATTGAATGGATTGTAGAAGCGACTGTAATCCTGCAACCAGCGTTGATCTATACCATCAGCCTCAAGGGCTTTTAGCACCAGTTCACCCCGGCTTTTCATGTCATTTTGGTTAAGTTCTGGCGCGCGAATATTGGTGAGGCCGGCAACCTTACCTTGCTGGTTTACTCCAAGCCAGGTGCCACCGGCTTCGAGATCTTTTCCGGCTAGCAGTTTATGTGACTGATTTAATGCGGGCCAGAAATGAGCGGGTTCGGTTGGGCGATAGTGAAACTCATCGCGATTCGCGCAGATGATTAATGGGAATTCGGGGTGGGTTTGCAGGGCTACAAATAGAATGCACATAAACAAAGCTCAAATCTAAGTCATGGATACAGGTTAATGCCCATGACTTAGAAAAGCTAGCGACTAGAGGTTTAGAACCTAAATTCTAATGTCTAAAGCCTAGTGATGATGTTTGTGGTTATGCTTCTTTTTATGGCCATGGTTATGCGCATGACTATTGTTATGTTCTTGTGCATCAGAGTGCGCATGCTTGTCTGAATGTGCGTGAGCGTGATCATGGGCATGTGATTTAGGCTTAAGTAGCATTAATCGACTCAAGAACTTACGTGGTCCAAGGCGAAGCAAACTGGTTGCAAACAAGATAGCCACTATGATTAAGCAGATATTGTTTAGCGTGGCAGGCAGATGAACCAGGGCTTGCCATTTAGGGTGTAATAACTCAATTGCACCTAGCAAGGTGATCAGTAGCGCAAATAAGCTGGCCTTTTGCGTCCAATTCATCAATTTTAGCTGAGCTAAATTAAATATTGGCGCGGCGATTAATGGCAGCATAACCGCTGTGGTCGTCCAGCCACTGTAGGCTAACGATAACGATAATACCGCAGCACCTAAATTACAGAAGCGCATAGGTAAAAATACCAATAACAGCACAATAACCTGTACTAGCGGGCTCGATAATGGCACTGCAGGGTGACCAATTAGATTGGCTAACACTAGGCTCAATAGGATCCATGGCGCACTGCGGTCAACTAAGTGTGCGAAGCCAAAGCGCCACGCTGAAGCGGGAAGGTGGTCATGGGGATCCGTCGGCTCAACATTGCAGCGTGTCAATTGCCAGCCAATAATCAGTACCGAGATTGCTTGTAATAACGCAAATGTTGGTCCTAAAAGTAAGCCGGTAATGATTATGGCTTCAGGGCCAAGTAATCGTTGTAACCAGAGACGGCTTAACTGCTGATCATGAGGCGTGAGTCCATAATGAAAGCGCAGACTCGCCACCGCGTAAGCCAGTAATAATACTGGGGCTATCGTCAGCATCCAGTCGAGCAGGTGTTCTGTTGTATGACTATGGTGATGATGCTCGTGACCGCCTGAATCTACCATTAGCAGTAGTACCAGTAAAACGATACCCAACAAGCTGCCGATACCAGCCTGATATTCGTATTTGCCTTGCTTGTCAGTGTCGGGTGAGCCGTGAGGCTGATGCAGCACCACATGCAAGATTGAGCCTGTTACAAAGGCTTGTAAGTAAACTGTATTTTCTAGGCTTAACTGCGACAGTAGTTGTTCACCAGCAAAATAGCCTACACAGGTAAGTAGCATCATGGCAGCTAATACCACCATTGCCCAGCGACTGCCGACTTGTGGTTTGAGCAACCACCAGATCGCAACGCCTACAGGTAATCTATGTAGAATAATGCCGAGTGCTAGCAAGATGGAGTTGCCCTCTTGCTGGGCTAAGATCATCGCGCCACCATCTGTGATGGTATGCAGCAATAGGCCGCCAATACCTAGAATTAAGGTGAGATTGTGGGTCACTTCTGAATAGCGGTGGAACAGACGCTCGCTGAGAGTGGGCCCCCACATGCCGATAACGACAAATACAATGGCCAGAAATCCGCCATGTTCTAATAGCTCAGGAAGAATATGGATCAGCACTAAGCCGCCCAGAGACACGAATATAAATCCGTCTAGGCCTTTTTGTAATCCATTGCCTGCCGAAAAGAATCGATAAAACAGCGGACCTAATAATAGTGCGATACAGCTAGCTAAGAGATACAGCATTGAGTTCCAAATTAAACCGGCAGCACGGAAAAAACGACATAGTATACCAGTGTTGTGGCGAATTAGCAGAGTGCAATGTTGAATTTACATTGATACTCAGTCGCAACTAATTCAAGTTAATTGTGAATTTATGTGGTGTTGTTTGGCTGCTATTTGTTAAGTTGTCGGTTAAACACTATAGAATATTATATTTTACAGCGAATAGAATTATTTACTTATGGATACTTTCTCTGCGGCAGTCATGTTATTTCTTATTATGGACCCTTTAGGTAATTTACCTATTTTTGCGTCGATATTACGTCATATTGAACCTAAAAAGCGCCGTGGCGTGTTGATCCGTGAGTTGCTATTTGCGCTGGTGATCATGATGTTATTTCTGTTCGCCGGGGAAGCTATCCTTAACTTTCTGAATTTACGCACTGAGTCGGTGAGTATTGCAGGCGGTATTATTCTCTTCTTAATCGCGATTCGGATGATTTTCCCTCAACCCGGTGGCATGGTTGGTCTGGCGGCAGGTGAAGAGCCTTTTATTGTACCCATGGCTATCCCATTAATGGCTGGCCCTTCTGTGTTAGCCGCATTGATTTTACTGGCGCACACGGACAATGAGCGCATGCTCGATTGGACTATCGCACTGGTATCTGCTTGGGGCGTAAGTGCGGTGATTTTGCTATTCTATAAAGCGTTCACTAAAGTCTTAGGTGAAAAAGGCCTAACTGCTGTCGAGCGTCTTATGGGGATGGTACTGGTGATGATCTCGGTGCAGATGTTCCTCGACGGTGTCGCTAATTACATTAGTCACACCGGGCAGTAAGCTGATTGGCAAACGCGCATCTACCTCAGTTAAGTCTCGGTATCAATGACTGACAATAATGATTTCAGTTTTTGGATCGTTAACTAAGGTTAAACGGGCTTGCAGAACAAATTTTAGCCTGTAATACTCGGGATATAATATTCAAAAATAACAATAACTCATGCTAAATTGCCTGCTACTGTGTATCGCCAGTCTTTCCTCACTCGATTCTCCCGATTATCAAAACCTGCTGCCGTATCAGGGTACGCCAAGCTCGATGGAGCAGCGCGATAATAAGGGTAATCTGGCCATAGGCTCTGTTTATACCGACCAGGGTGCCTGGCATGGCTTTCACTTGCCCGACAATGCGGATTACTACGCGAGTTTTACTGGGCCCTTGTTTATCGCGCAAGAGTACAGTTTGCATCTGAGTGATAGTTTGCAGCGCTTGCAGCTTATTAATCTAGATAAAGACGAGTTTATTGCCTTTGAAAGTGCCAATAAGGTTGAGATTTACAGTAAGCCTGATGGTCTAGTGCAGTCTTTTACTTGGTCTGATCTGCAGGTGAATTTAAGCCTGAGTTATAGCGATAATCGCACAGCAGTGATCCATACTGAGTTAATCAACCTGTCTCATCAGCCGCAACACTGGCAGTTGGTGTGGCATGGCGCGCCCTTCACCTCACCCCCTTCATTGCCTGATTACAGCTTGATAAAGCAGACGCTAGCCGGGGAAAACCATATTCGATGGCAACTTAATCCGATCATGGAAACTTGGCAAATTCAGTTAGCTGATGCCGAGTATGATCTTTGGTTTGATCGCGATATGAAGATTAATCTTAACGAGAAATCCGGTTATCGCGCCATCGCCAAGCCAATTGCCATAGAGGCGGGCCAGCAGCATACCTTCGTATCGGCGCAGCGTTATTTTCATACTCAAGCCGAGCGCACAGCACATAAGGAACCCGACTGGGCCCTGATTGATACCCAGCTTGCGAGCAATCGCGGTCAGTGGCAATCAAGACTCGATAACGGTATTCAAGGTGGTGATAAAAGTGCTCGCCAACTGGGCGTGAAAAGCATGCTGACCTTGCTGCATAACTGGCGTAGCCCAGCTGGAGCGCTTGCCCATGATGTGATTACCCCATCGATTACTTATAAATGGTTTAACGGTGTATGGGCCTGGGATACCTGGAAGCAGGCGGTTGCCTTAGCCCGATTCGATACTGAGTTGGCGAAATCGAATGTACTCGCCATGTTTGATTATCAATTTACGGCGCAAGATCCGTTAAGACCACAAGATGCAGGCAATCTGCCTGACGCCATTTTTTACAATAAAGATGCTCAGCGTGGTGGTGGTGGAGGCAACTGGAACGAGCGTAATGGTAAGCCGCCATTGGCCGCGTGGGCGGTGTGGCAGATCTACGAGCAAGATAAGGATGTGGGCTTTCTCACGACCATGTATCCCAAATTGGTGGCGTATCATGAATGGTGGTATCGCAACCGTGACAACAACGATAACGGTTTAGCCGAGTACGGCGCTAATCTGCATCCAATGCACCTCAATGAAGATGGCTCTATTAATGCGGAAGCTGTTATTGAAGCGGCTGCGTGGGAGTCGGGAATGGATAACGCGCCACGATTTGATGTGGATGGTGCATTAACTGTGTGGCAAAATCATAGTGCAGGTCAATTAGTAGGTTATTCGGTATCACAGGAGTCGGTTGATCTTAATGCTTATCTGTATGCTGAGAAACGTTTTTTGCAGCAGATGGCTGAGGCATTGGGTAATGGTGATGCCAAGAAGTGGGATGTGGAGGCGACGAGGTTAGCCAAGCAGATCCAGATGCAGATGTATGATCCTGAATCAGGGTTTTTCTATGATATTCGTTATTTTGCAACAGGCAGCGAATTGATGATAGAGCAAGGTAAGGGCGTTGAAGGCTGGCTTCCCCTTTGGGCTGGGGCTGCAAGTGATGCCCAGGCCAAGATTATTGTTGAACGTCATCTTGGGGCTGCGCAATTTGGCACCTTGATTCCATTTCCAACAGTGAGTGCCGACAGTCCTAGCTTTGCTGCTGCAAAGTATTGGCGCGGACCAGTGTGGTTAGATCAGGCATTATTTGGCTTGCAAGGGATTGAGCGTTACGGTTATCACTCGCAAGCTCAGGCGCTTGCAACACAATTGGTGATGCAGGGAGAGGGGATTTTGGGCCAGAGTCCGATTCGGGAAAATTACAACCCACTCACAGGTGAGGGGTTGCACTGCACTAATTTTAGTTGGTCAGCTTCTGTACTATTGCTTATTTATCAATCATGGTTGACCGATGTGAATAATAATTAATCACAATGTTTTTGCTGCTAACTCAATAAAAATTAGTCGATAATCCTATTTTTAATAAATTGACCACCTAAATATATCAATCTGACTGTTAATGTATTGCTGTTGTTGTTATTGTTTTGTGATTCAGCAGTGTTGGGTGGTCTATGAAAGTCTCTGTTTTTGTCTTTATTTTTCTTAGTGTTGTTTTGGTATCGGCCTGCAATAGTCGCTCTCACGAGATACAACAGCAGTCGATTATTACCGACTCCCATAGCGATGTTCCTCGCAAGCAAGCCTTGTGCAGCTCTATGTCACCCATTCACGATACCAGTAAATTACAGGCTAACCTTAAAGAGCGTGGCTTGATTACTGAGCAGATGACTGAGGCTGAAGCGCAAGAGGCGGTAAACGAATATATCCGCAAGCGTCAAAAGGCATTCAAAGACTGTAAAAAAGGAAGTCAGTAGTATGAATAAATTGCTTAAAACTAAATTGTTCACAGTATTTTTGGGTGCATTCATTTCATTTTCTCCTATCGCTCTGGCAGCTCCGGTGACATCGGGTACGACTGCTGATGCCAACATTATCAATAAAGAGCAGGTGCTATATTGGCTGGTTAAACGCGGAGAGATTTCTGCTGACGCAACTGAAGCTGAAAAACAGCAAGCGATAGAGGCGTTTACTAAACGAGCTGGTGGGGTGAAGAAAATCCCATTGATCCAAGCACAACAGCAATTTAAACGACTTGAGCGGGCTAAACAGCGGGCGAAGTTAGCTAGCAATTCATCACCCTTGGTGAAGAGTTTTAATGATAAAACGGTCAAAGTGCTTACCGTACTTATCGATTTCCCAGATCTTCCCCATAACGACAATGGCTTAACCAGTAGTGATACTCAGATGTTCTATAACGATTATTCGGTCGAACATTATCGCTCATTATTATTTTCTGAAACGGGTTATGACGGTCCTCAAGGGCAAACCTTGATGACAGGGTATCAATACTATCAAGCCGAATCGGGTGGCAGTTTTTTCTTTACCGGTGATGTAAAGGGCTGGTATCGAGCGGATAATAATGCGGCTGTTTATGGCGGTAACGATCCCAATGATAATGATAACGACATCGCGGTGTCTGATTTAGTCAAAGAAGCTGTTACTGCTGCGGTTGCTGGTATGAGTGATGCTGAATTAGCTCGCTATGATATCGAAGATCCTTTTGACTTAAACAATAACGGTGTAACAAATGAAGCCGATGGCATTATCGACCATGTGATGATTTTCCACTCGAGCATTGGTGAAGAAGCGGGTGGAGGGATGTTGGGCGCCGATGCTATCTGGTCCCATCGCTCGTTTGTCGATGGGGGCAGTTATATGCTACCTGGAACAGCCATTAAGCTTTCGGGCTATACCATTCAGCCCATTGATGCGGCACTGGGTGTATGTGTGCATGAATTTGGCCATGACCTAGGCTTGCCTGACGAGTATGACACGACGCAGCTCGGTAAAGGGGCTCCGGTAGGGTTTTGGTCGCTCATGGCGGGAGGGAGTTGGGCCGGTTCGCTTGCTGGCTCAATGCCATCAGGCTTTAGCCCTTATGCGCGTTCTTACCTACAGAGTATCTATGGCGGTAATTGGGTTACTGAGCAAATTGTGCCCCTCGATTCTATTGCCGATACTGGGTTAGATATTAATCTTGTAGAGGCGGTCAACCATGAGCAGGTCAACCAAATCTCAATTCCAATCCCTGCTGTGGATGTTGAGTTTAAACAGCCATATAGCGGCTCGTATCAGTACTATTCAGATCAAGGCGATATGATTAATCATGCCATGTCATTCGATGTTGAATTACCCGCTGCCACGCCACTTGTATTATCGATGCAAGCACATTGGAGCATTGAGCAAGATTATGATTACGCGCAGCTGCTGGTCGATGGTGTACCTATAGCTGGTCAGTACACTAAGGCGAGTAACTCGAAGAATAATGAACGCAATATTATTACCGGTAAATCCAGCGATTTAGCTGGCGCCGAAGGCGCAGATGCTTGGGTTAACCTGCTGTTTGATTTGAGTCCTTATGCTGGCCGAGATGTACGTCTCTCGGTGCGATATGTGACGGATCAGGCCGTGGGTGACTATGGCATAGTGATCGATGATATCGACATCATGCTCGATAACACCGATACGATATTTTTTAATGGTGGTGAGTTAGAGGCTGATATTGCCTATGCAGGGTTTGCCAGAGTAAGTAATAAGCGTCCAGGTAAAGACAGGCGTTACATTGTTCAGCTAAGAAGCCAGCAAGGTATTGATAAAGGTCTTAAATCTAAATCTTATGATCCTGGGGTTGTATTATGGTTTGAAAACCAAGAGTACATTAACAATGAAGTGAGCAACCACCCCGGCTATAGCTTGATTAGTGTGGTCGATGCTGATCAAAACTTAATTGGCAGCAATGATTCGAGTGTTCAAGTCAGAGATGCAGCTTTTAGCTTATTTAACCAGTCGAGCTACCTTAACGATGAACACCTTGGGGCGGCTAAGTTATTCGATGATGCCAATGATTACAGTGCGCCACTGCAAAAGGAGTCTGGCACTGTGTTACCGGAATTGGGCTTAACCATGGAGGTGATGACTCAATCAGGCAATAGCAGTAATGCGATGGTGCAGTTTAGGTATACCAGCCAAACGCCAGCAGACTCACAAGAGCTCAACAGCAGTATTAGTTATAGCTTACAAGGTCGAGAAGCAAGCTTCTCCGCCAATGCGAGTGGTGGTGATGGCAATTATACTTACGCATGGGATTTTGGTACCACTGATGGCACCAGTAGTCAGGCTTCACCCAGCTACACCTACGCAACTGATGGTAATTACCTCATCACGGTAACCGTAACAGATGGTAATGGTATAAGTTTTACCAATAACACCAACCTTGTTGTGGGGTCAGCGATAGAGGTGGGCTTCACTCAAACCACATCTAACTTATTAGTGAGCTTCATCAATCAGTCGACAGGCGGTAATGGTGACTTGAGTTACCTTTGGGACTTTGGCGATGGCAATACCAGCGCTGCTCAATCTCCTAGTTACACTTATGGCGTAGCAGGTAGCTATACCGTTAAGTTAACGGTGACAGACAGTATGGGGCAAACAGCGCAAAAGAGTGAACTCATTACGGTGGCAGCTGCAGTTATTGAGCCTGCGGGCTCTTCTGGAGGTGGAAGTTTAGGTTGGTTGTCGCTGGTAATGCTTGCTCTACTGGGTGTGTATCGTCGCCAATAACAGCATGACTCGCTGGCATAAAACAGATCGTTTTCTATGCCAGCGATAGCGCTAAAGTTTAGCGATGGCTGCTTGAGCGGCGGGTAAGAAAACCTCGCTCACCACCAATTGTTCGGTTTCATGTTGAAAGTAGCGACGGCGCCCCCACAACTCTTCACTGACATCTTGTTGCAGTGATTTTGCCAGTTTAGCTATTTTGCTGCAGGCTTCAAAATGCGCCACTTCAATTCTGCCTGGAGTAAACTCATCGGTTGAATAGAGTAATTCGCCCAATGGTCTGCCGCCTAAGCCTAGAAAATCTTGTTGTTTTTTCTCTAGTAATCGCCCAGGGATTAGGGTTCTCGCAAAAATCCACGGGATCCCATCTAAAACGAGTAACACCTCTCTAATCCACATGCTTTCGTTGCCAAAGGCCTCTTCTACAGGGGGAATTAGGGTGTCCTCTCCAAGAACTCGGACTTCAAAGTGAGTGCATTGCTTTTTTAGTTTTTGCGTTAAGCTACAAGTGCTTAATAGCCAGTCCTTAAAAGGTGGCGTAGGTAAATTGGCGATTTGTTCTGGTGAAAACCATTGGATTGATTCACCATAAGGGAAGCTTAGCCTAGTCACAGTCATCAAATTCTCGGTACAATACAGCAAACCGAAGCAGTCTAGCATGCCCATGCCGTTGCAGGTAGAGGTTGTCGACTCAGAGTGATTAGCTCGGCATGTAACAACATGGAATGAGACTCGGTCTCATCGAATATCGACTAGGGAGTAAGTTTGAAGATGAACAAAATAATAGCCGTACTACTCGTGGCGCTCTGCAGCAGCTTTAGTGCTGTGGCAGCCGACAATAAGCCGCTAGAAGAGTACGCTTACTATGGCTTCGAACCTGAGATAGTGACTAACTATATTTCCAATAGAAAGAAGTTGGGCTATGTCAGACTAAGTGTCGAATTAATGGTTAAAAAACCAGAACAACTGGTTAGTTTAGAGAGGCATGATCCTCTGTTAAGAGCTGCGATTGTTGAGATCTTAGGCAACCAGACTGAAGACAAGGTGAAGTCTTTAACGGGTAAGGAAGAGATCCGTCGTCAATGCTACGAGAAAGTGAATCAACTTCTGGAACAAGAAACGGGTAGTCCTCTGGTAGTAAACTTACTGTTTACTAAATACCTTTATGATTAATAAGATTAATTTTCAATGCAAACATTTGTAGTGTTTGCTCTTTTACAGGTGCTGGCGCGTTAAAACATGAGTCATAAAACTAAATCTTCAACTCAAGAGCGCAAGGCGAGTAAGCCTTCAGCACCCAAGCGAAAAGTAGCCTCTACATCGCCACATTCAAAGCCTGCGACTAAGGGGCAGAAAACTGCGATTGTTAAGGGGCAAACGACTAAGTCGCTGCATCCGCGAAACGTGCACAACCAGGGCTATGACTTTCCAGCTTTGATCGCAGCCTTTGCAGCGTTAAAACCGTTTGTTAAGCCTAATCCCTACGGTAATCTATCGATAGACTTTGCCGATCCACAAGCGGTTAAAATGCTCAATTCCGCGCTGTTGAAATTGCATTATGGCGTTGATAACTGGGATATACCAACTGGCTTTTTATGCCCGCCGATCCCTGGTCGTGCCGATTACATTCACTATGTGGCAGATCTACTCGCGGTTAAGAAATCCAGTAAGAAACGAGTACCTAAAGGGCCGAGAGTTAAGGTGTTAGATATCGGTACCGGTGCCAACGTTATCTATCCATTATTGGGGATCCAGTCTTATGGATGGAACTTTGTGGGCAGTGATGTGGATCCGCTTTCGATAACGAATGCACAAACAATATTTGCTCATAATCCAGAGATCAGTGATCACTTTGGTGCACGCCTACAAACAAATCCAAAACAGGTTTTTTGTGGTGTGATCCAAGCCGATGACCGTTTCGATCTGACCTTATGTAACCCACCGTTTCATGCCTCTTTGGCCGAGGCGAATGAAGGTACAGCTCGTAAAATTAAAAACTTAGCGGCAAATAGAGCTAAATCAGTAAAACTTGCTGCGGATAAACCTAAAGCGATCGCGGATAGGTCGAACACAGTACTGAACTTTGGCGGGCAAAAAGCTGAGTTATGGTGTGAGGGCGGTGAGCAGCAGTTTTTACAAGTGATGATTAGCGAGAGTCGAGATTTTGCCAATCAATGCTTATGGTTTACCACCTTGGTGTCTAAAAAAGAAAACTTGAAACCGGCGATGGCCTTACTTGAAAAAGTACAAGCCGATGAGGTGAAAGAGATCGAGATGCATCAGGGAAATAAAATTACTCGAGTGTTAGCTTGGACTTTCCTTAAACCTGAACAAAGAGAGTTGTGGCAACAGTTTCGTGATGCGCAGTAGTAACCTTTCAGAAGGTGGTCAGGTTTAATCGCTAAATAAGCACCTGAGATACTTCAAAAATATCAAAAGCTATCCTAGACTGATAAAGGGATAAATCTACTGGCGCTATGGGATTCTATTGTGAACTTCAAACTGGAAAACCTACTTGTTGAGCTAGAACTCTATCTGCAAAAGCCTGAAGTGAGAGCTTCTCGTGCTGAGCTGGAGCGTTTGCTGAGTGATGATTTTCTAGAGTTTGCAGCCAGCGGCTATAGCTTTGGCAAAGCGGAAGTGCTTGCTAGATTGCCCGATGAACGTATGCCATTGATTGAAACTAGCCAATTTGCAGTGAGAGAGTTGGCGCCTGATGTTTGTCAGGTAACCTATCGAGCTACATTAAAAAAAGCTGATGAGAATGTCATCAGCTTTTCAATTCGCAGTTCTATCTGGCGAAAAAATCGAGATTTATGGCAAATGGTATTTCATCAAGGTACCCAATGTAAGCCGTTCTAGTTTATTACTGGCCATTCCAGAGTAACTTACCGCAATCTGTTAAGTCATATCCCCCAAGCGTAGCTGCGAGTTGTTGGGTTTGTGGCTCAGCTAATAAGTTGAAAAGTCTTTGCAGCTGGCGTCTAAAGTAGATCCCCTGCGGCATGACAAAATCAAAAGACTCTGTGACGAGTGGCACAAAGCTCAAGCCACTTTCAAGTGCCACCGACTGACAGCCAAAACCGATATCGGCATTGTTACGAGCAATATAACCCGCTAACTCTCGTTCACTCTGTGCCACAATACTTGAATTTAGCTCTTCAAATGAAGCACCTTGCTTCATCAGCCACTGTTCAAGGTGTTGTTGACTACCGGCTCCCGCTTGGCGAGCGACCCAACGCCAAGACTGTTGGGACACTTTGTCCAACTCCTGACAGCGGTGATGCATGTCTGGACGCATCATTAAGCCCTGTTTACGGGTATAGCCGTGCACCATGACCCATTGCTGGTGGTTAGCGTAACCCTGTAACAAAGCAGGGTGGCGAACACTACGCTCTTCAACACTGCCCCAGTGCAGAGTACACACATCGGCATAACCTCGTGAAAGCAAGTCTAAACCTAAGCGTGAACCAGTAGAGCTGTAACTGATGAGCTCGGTTTTACCCACCTGTGACATCATTCTAGCGACCAACATTGACAAGAGTGGGTCATCGCTACCTGTGATGTGCATACGATCAGATAGCATGCCGCTGTGGCATGAATCCATCACCCATCTATCGATTAAGATCTTTGGAAATAGCCATTTACCCGTTATTTTAGTCGCGGGAAGAATGCGGTCGTTGGCCATTGAGTAGACTTTCTTCTCATTGAGATCTAGGTACTCAGATACCTGTTTGGCACTCATATAGATCAGGTCAGTCGGCTCGGTCATGATTAATCCTTGTTGCGCATTTAATACTAGTTATTAGGTCTATTCGGTTAGGCAATTGCATCAAATTCAATATTCTCAGCACCGTTATAAATTAAGAAGTGGCGACCTTTAGCGCGAGCAATCATGGTAATTCCAAGCTGTTGTGCGAGTTCTAATCCCATCTGTGTTGCGCCGCTGCGGGATAACACCACTGGGATCCCCATTTTGGCGACTTTAATCACCATCTCAGAGGTTAAACGTCCAGTGGTGTAAAACAGTTTGTTGTTACCCGAATCTTGGTTTAACCACATCTCACCGGCTAAGGTATCAACAGCGTTGTGACGACCGACATCTTCAACAAAGCCAACAATTTGGTCTTCTTGGCATAAGCCACAACCATGCACTGCACCGGCATTTTTGTAGGTTTCATTGTAGGCACTGATATTTTTAAGCAAGCTATAGATCATGCTCTGTTTTAACTGAGGCGTGGGTAACTTAATGTCATCAAGTCCAGTCATAAAGTCGCCGTAAACCGTACCTTGTCCACAGCCTGTTGTGACGGTTTTTTCAGACAGTTTTTCATCTAGATTTTCAATTTTCTCACTGGTAATGATGGCGGCTGAATTCACATCCCAGTCAACGATGACAGATTCTAGCTTATTGATATCTGAGATGAATCCCTGGTTTTTAAGATAGCCTAATGACAATGCTTCAGCTCGGGCGCCAAGTGTCATTAACGTCACAATAGGCTGCCAATTTAGATAAACAGTGAGAGGGCGTTCGCAAGCAATGAACTTATCTACTTTTTCACCATTTTCATTAATGGCGGTTACAGCAATCGTAAGAGGGACTTCAGTATTGGTTTTAATTAACTTTGGATTGCTTTTGTATGCTGTCATGTGACCCATCATCTGTTAAAGGGAATAATTGCGCCTAGTTCTAAGCAATATCTGTACCTAATTTTATAGGGGGGAATAAATTAGCAGTAGATCACAGTTCTAGTGTTAGGGTCGCCCTTTTATGTCCTATCGGTAATTGCTATTTAGACAAAATGTCCTAGTCTTTGCTTGGAATAGTTGATCTAGTTCAAACTATTTAATTGATATCGTATGGCACATATATTGCTTTAGCTTAGGGGAGTATTTATATAGTTGGACTGCTATATCGGCAGCCACCTCAGGCAAGACGGAGACTGAATGCAACATACCGAAAGCCAATGGCCAATGTACGTTTCTCTTAAGAAGACCGAGAAGCAAGTCGGAAGATGGACCTCAGTACAGTGGGAGGTCGATCAGATACTTCCTGCCACCCACGCCGCACCTGAAGGTGCCTACCTAATTCTACTTGAGCTACACAAAGATGAGCGCGGCAGCTACCGTATCAATATCGATATGGATAACGCGATGCTGTATATCGTCTGTGATGAAACGCTCGAAGGTGAGTGGATCCCAGTTGCCTTATCTGCTGACCAAAATGTCGCAGCCGGTTGTTTAGAAGCTGATACCCCAGTATTAAACATCCCTATGCCCAAGGCTATTGCCTGCTGGATTGAAGCGTTCATTACTCGTCATGGTGAAGTCGAAATTAGCGCACATCGCCGTAAACATGTGGATCGCCGTAAGAACCAAGGGCCAAGTACTAACCACATGGCGGACAGAACATGAGTGGATTTTTATCCCGCTGGAATTTACGTAAGCAACAAGTAGAGGCTGAGGGTGAAGCGGAAGTCGCTGCCGCAGAAGCCGCGGCACAGCAACAAGCCGAAGAGCAGGCGCTAGCAGCCCAACAGCAAGCTGAAGCAGAGCAAGTAACAGCATCAGATTCAACCCCAGCCTCTGACGACACACAAGCTGAAGCGCAAGCCGATAAGATTTTGCGTGCAGAGGACTTGCCTGATCCTGAAAAAATTGAAGTCGGTGGTAGTTTTGCCAGCTTTATGGGCGCTAATGTAGACCCGGCTGCAAAAGCTGCAGCACTAAAGGCACTATGGAAGCAGCCACACTACAGCGAAATTGATGGCTTGCTTGAATATGCGCTTGATTACAGTAATCAGCCTAAGCTAACAGCTGATGTCTCTGCTGAGCTATTTAAGAAAGTATTCCGCCATAACTTCAAAGATGAAGATGATGAGAATGGAGCCAAAGACGGCGTTGAGGCAGCATCAGATGAGATGATTGCAGCTGAAAATACCGATCAGAATGAACACCTTAATGATACAAAAGCTGTATCGGACATTTTGGACGACAATAAAGACGACTTGTCCCAAAATGAACCAAAAAGCAGTGATGTTACGACCGATAAAGTTGTTTAACGTCACTATAGAGTGTTTTTATTTCCACAAATTTGGTATGTGAATTGCTGTATTTAGAGAGTAATAAAAGCTGGTGCTAATGAAAAGCGCGATGAGATAACAGCGATACTCATGTACAGAAACAGCCAAAGAACTGTTCAGGAACGCAATGTGAGCAATAGTGAAACACAAGTTGGACTCAAAGAGGTTCGACAAAAGGTCCTTGCTGGGACTCAGATGATTCAAAATCTGATCCCACCGACCATTAGCTACACCACCGAAGGTAATGTTCTTGTTATCGGGCCAGAAGATTTGGCACGTTTAGCTGCGGACAAGTTGTCTAGTATGGGTAAGTGCGCCATTTTGGCGAACGAGCCAATCACTAGCCAGGACGAAGCCCATCTTGAAAAAGTAATGACTGCTGCTGAAGACGTAGAGAGCTATTACAACAAGCTTGTTGAAATTAAAGGTTTCTTAGGTCAGTTTCAAGTCAAGGTTGAACACGAAAACGGTAATGCAGAATTAAGTACTGTCGCCATTCGTAAAGCCCACTTCGACCTTATTCTCGACCTTAGCATGAGCCCTTGCATCAATCTTGAAATGCTGCCACCAGGCTATTTCTATGTGGGTCAAGACCAAGCTAAGCTCGATGAAGCGCTAGAGCAGCTTCCAGAGCTGGTTGGCCAATTCGATAAGCCACGCTACGTTAAAATTAACAGTGATATTTGTGCCCATTACCGTCACGGCAATGAAGGCTGTACTCGTTGTTTGAACTTCTGTCCCGCCGATGCGATTACTAGCGTAGGGAAGATGATCGAAATTGATCCTTACCTTTGTCACGGTGCTGGTAGTTGTACTAATGCTTGCCCAACAGGTGCTATTAGTTATGACTTGCCAACGCCGCAAGCTATGCATACCTACCTGAATAAGCTGGTGACGAACTTCCGCTCCCAAGCACAAATTGCTCCAGTGATCCTATTTCATGATATGGGTAAGGGCGAAGAGGCGATAACTGAAGCCCTCGCGGGTGAAATCATCCCGATTGCAATGGAGGAGATCACCGTTGCGAGCATGGACCATTGGTTGTCAGCATTAGCATGGGGTGCGCGTCAGGTATTAATCCTGCAAACGGATGCGACTGCGCCAACATTAACTCAAATGCTTAATGGTGAATTAGCGCTAGCCAACGACATTCTTGATGAAATGGGGCAACCGCGACGCGTGAGCCTTATCACCGAGGCTCATCTTAACGAAGCCGGTGCTAAAGAGCTTTCAGAGTTGCTTATTACCAGTGCAAGCTGGCCAGTGATAGTGCCTGCTGAGTTTGTGGCAACCACTAAGCGTGAAACCATTTACAACGCAATCGATCATCTAAATGAACAGGCTGCATCTGTCGATACGTGTTTGTCACAGAGCAACCTGCCATACGGTCAAGTCAGTGTTAACACTGAAAACTGTACCTTGTGTATGTCTTGTGTGGCGACCTGTCCAACGATGGCATTGACCGATGGCGGTGATCGACCAGCGCTTTATTTTGTTGAGCAAGATTGTGTGCAGTGTGGTTTGTGTGAAACAGCATGCCCTGAGAAAGTTATCAGCTTAACGTCTCAGGTTAATTTTGATAAAGCTGCGCGTCAGGAGCGTAAAACCCTGCATGAGGAAGCTCCCTTCGAATGTATTACTTGCGGCGAACCGTTCGCAACACAATCCATGGTGAAGCGGATGTTAGAAGTGGTAGGAACCCACAGTGCCTTCAGTGCCAACACAGAGCGTTTAAAAATGTGTGGTGACTGTCGAGTAAAAGACATGTTTGAAGACATTCTTCAAGATCCTGAAAAGCAACTGCGATAAGAGTTTAGCCATGACCGAATTAGTAAGAGAAGTTTCAGAAAACGATCAGTTAAGAGCCGATATTTATCAGTTGTTTGCTGCGCTATTACGTCGTCAACCTAGCCCTGAACTCCTTGAGTTCTTAGCGGGTTTAGAAATTGATGCTGATGACGATAGCGACATGACTAAGGCTTGGGTTGGACTTAAATTGGCTGCTCAGCAGTTTAGTTCAGAACAGCTTGAAGATGAGTATTTCAGCGTATTCCTCGGTGTGGGCTGTGGTGAGATCCTACCTTATGGTAGCTGGTTCATGACTGGTTCACTAATGGACAAGCCATTAGCGCTGCTACGTAATGACCTGATGCAGCTTGGTTTTGAGCGTGAAGAAGACGTTAAAGAGCCTGAAGATCATGTGGCAGCACTTTGCGAAGTGATGGGCACCTTGATCTTAGAAGCGCCAGGTTACCGTCAGCTAGCTTTCTACCAACGCCATATGGGCAGCTGGATTGAGCGTTTTTGCGATAACTTAGCTAAAGCGCCAAGTGCGGCGTTTTATGCAACCGTTGCTCAGCTTGCTAAAGCATTTTTCGTTCTCGAAGCGAAAGAGTTTGAACAGTTAAGTTTGAATATTCCGGTTAACTGCCCAGGCAGTGAAGCAGAATCTTCTGAAAAGATTGAGCCTTCTACCAATGAGCTAGCGTCTTAATCGCTATCGGTAGAGGTTTGGATTTATGTCAGTTCAGTGCTTGGGCTCAATTTTGACTCAGCCTGAGCTGACATAGACAAAAACAGGGATTCTTCTCAGCAAGAAGCCCACAAGAACTGGATAGAGCGTTTAAACATAAGCAATTTATCTTAATTTTAGTAAATCTAAGGAGACACTATGAAGAAGCAAGCTTCCGACATGGGCCGTCGTCAACTGCTAAAGGCATTGGCTATCGGCGGTGCGGCTGGCGCAGTTGCAACTGCAAGTGGACAAGCTCTTGCCGCAGAACCTGAAATCGCACCTATTGCGGAAAAAGGTATTGGTTATCAAGAGTCTGACCATGTTCGTAGTTATTACGACACATTGCGCAGTAACTAATTAAAGGAGAGTGTGATGCGATTAACCCGCAAAGCAGACCAAGCTGTCAAAAGCAATAAGCCAGTCTTAGGTCTAAACCGTCGCCAATTCCTCAAGTCCGCAAGCCTCGCGACAGGCGGTATTGCAGCGGCATCTATGCTTGGCGCAGGAATGATGCGTAAAGCAGAAGCTAAATTTATCCCCCACGATGTTCCCACCGAAACTAAACGTACTATCTGTTCTCACTGCTCTGTAGGCTGTGGCGTTTATGCCGGCGTTCAAAACGGTGTATGGACAACTCAGGAGCCAGCATTTGATCACCCATTTAATGCGGGTGGACACTGTGCAAAAGGTGCCGCGCTTCGTGAGCATGGCCATGGTGAAAAGCGTCTGAAATACCCTATGAAGCTAGAAGGCGGTAAGTGGAAGCGTCTTTCATGGGATCAAGCGATTGAAGAAGTGGGCCAACACGCACTAGATATTCGTAAAGAATCGGGTGCAGACTCTGTATTCTTCATGGGTAGTGCAAAGTTCTCTAACGAACAAGCTTATATGTACCGCAAATTTGCGGCAATGTGGGGCACCAACAATGTCGACCACTCTGCACGTATTTGTCACTCTACCACTGTAGCCGGTGTTGCAAACACTTGGGGCTATGGTGCGCAAACTAACTCTTTTAACGATATTCGCAATGCGAAGGCGATGATGTTCATCGGCTCAAACCCTTGTGAAGCTCACCCCGTTGCTATGCAACATATTTTGATTGGTAAAGAGCGCGGCGCAAAAATTATTGTTGTCGACCCTCGTTTCACCCGAACTGCAGCTAAGTCTGATGAGTTCGTGCATATTCGTCCAGGTACGGATATTCCTTTCATTTATGGTCTGTTATGGCACATCTTCGAAAATGGTTGGGAAGACCAAACCTTTATCGACCAGCGTGTTTACGGCATGGAACGTATTCGCGAAGAGGTGAAGAAGTATCACCCTGCTGAAGTTGCTAATATTGTTGGTGCAACCGAAGAGCAAATGCGTCGCGTCGCTAAGTTACTTGCTGAAACTAAGCCAGGCACTATCGTTTGGTGTATGGGTGGTACTCAGCATCACGTGGGTAATGCCAACACTCGTGCATATTGTATCTTACAGCTAGCCCTAGGTAACATGGGTGTATCTGGTGGCGGTACTAACATTTTCCGTGGCCACGATAACGTACAGGGTGCAACTGACATGGGTCTGTTGTTCGATACTCTACCGGGTTATTACGGTCTAAAAACAGGTTCTTGGAAGCATTGGTGTAACGTCTGGGATTTAGATTATGAGTGGGTGAAGGGCCGCTTCGACCCTGAGCCACGTTTAGGTCAAGATCCAATGACTTCGACGGGGATCCCGTGTTCACGTTGGCACGATGGTGTACTTGAAGACAAGTCTAAGATTGCTCAGAAAGATAACATCCACATGGCATTCTTCTGGGGGCAGTCAGTTAACACTGAAACCCGTGGTCGTGAAGTCCGTGAAGCACTGAACAAAATGAAAACCGTGGTTGTTGTGGATCCATTCCCAACGATGGCAGGTGTTATGCACGAGCGTACCGATGGCGTGTATCTACTGCCTGCATGTACTCAGTTTGAAACCTATGGTTCGGTATCGGCTTCAAACCGTTCGTTGCAATGGCGTACCAAGGTTATTGAACCGCTCTTTGAGTCTAAGCCTGATCACGAGATCATGTACAAGCTCGCCAAGAAATGGGGCATTGAAAAAGAGTTCTGTAAGCATATCAAAGTGAACGGTGATGAGCCGTTGATTGAAGATATGACGCGTGAGTTCAACAGAGGTATGTGGACCATTGGTTACACAGGCCAAAGCCCTGAGCGTTTGAAGATGCACCAAGAAAACTGGGGCACTTTCGATATCAAATCGCTTGAAGCACCGGGTGGCCCAGCTAAGGGAGAAACCTATGGTTTACCTTGGCCATGTTGGGGTACGCCAGAGTTTAAGCACCCAGGTACTCAGATCCTGTATCGCACCGGTCGCGAAGTGATGAATGGTGGCGGTAACTTCCGCGCCCGTTATGGTGTTGAGCATGACGGCGTTAACATCTTGGCTGAAGGCTCTTACTCTAAGGGCAGTGAAATCAAAGATGGTTACCCTGAGTTTACCGACAAGATGCTCAAGCAGCTTGGTTGGTGGGATGATCTGACAGCAGAGGAGAAAGTCTCTGCTGAAGGTAAAAACTGGAAGACCGATATTTCTGGTGGTATTCAGCGAGTAGCGATTAAGCATGGCTGTATTCCTTACGGTAATGCGAAAGCACGTTGTATTGTTTGGAACTTCCCTGATGATATCCCACTGCACCGTGAGCCGTTATATACGCCTCGTCGTGACTTAGTGGCTAAGTATCCAACGTACGAAGACCGTATGGTTGCACGTCTGCCTACCCTGTATAAGACTATTCAGGAGAAGGACTTCGCTAAAGATTTCCCACTTATTATTACGACTGGACGTTTGGTCGAATATGAAGGTGGTGGTGAAGAAACGCGTTCGAATCCATGGCTTGCTGAACTTCAGCAAGAGATGTTTATCGAGATCAATCCAGCTGATGCAGCCGATCGCGGTATTCGTAATAATGACACAGTGTTTGTTCATAGCCCTGAAGGTGCGAAAATCACCGTTAAGGCCATGGTCATTCCACGAGTTGTACCAGGTGAATGCTTCATGCCATATCATTTCGCGGGTGTATTTGAAGGTAAGAGCCTAGAGAAGAACTACCCAGAAGGAACGGTTCCTTACGTTATTGGCGAAGCTGCTAATACCGTAATGACCTATGGATATGATGTTGTGACACAGATGCAAGAGACGAAAGCGAGCTTGTGTCAGGTCAGTAAAGCCTAATTAACTTGATGAGGAGATAAGCCATTATGGCAGTCATGAAATTCTTATGTGACACCAAACGCTGCATCGAGTGTAACGGTTGCGTCACAGCATGTAAAAACGCCAATGCTTCTGCTATTGGGTGGGGGATTCAACGTCGTCGCGTGGTTACGCTCAATGACGGTGAGCCGGGTGAAGCATCAATCTCAGTGGCATGTATGCACTGTACCGATGCACCTTGTATGGCAGTTTGTCCTGCAGATTGCTTCTATCGCACTGATGAAGGCATCGTCTTACACAACAAAGAAACCTGTATCGGTTGTGGTTACTGTTTCTATGCATGTCCTTTTGGAGCGCCTCAGTTCCCTAAGAAGGATGCATTTGGTAGTCGCGGCAAGATGGATAAATGTACCTTCTGCGCGGGTGGTCCTGTGCCCGATTTCTCTGAAGAAGAGCAGAAATTATACGGTGCGAACCGTATTGCAGAAGGGAAACTACCTTTATGTGCAGAGTTTTGTTCGACTAAGTCACTACTTGCGGGGGATGCTTTAGTCATTTCTAACATCTTCCGTGAACGTTCTGCCGCACGAGGTGCACCAGAAGCGCTTTGGGGTTATACCCCAACCACTGGCTAGTCTGGCTGAATAGGGCTGCAAGCCTTGGCTTGCGGTCCAATAAAGGAGTGAATATGTTTATGAAATCACTGCGCAGCCTGTTTGCACTGCTAGTTATTCCATTGGTACTTTCAATGGGGTTAGGGCTTAGCGCTTCTGCAATGGCAGCGGATGGTCAAACGAATCAGCAAAAAGTTGCAACCAATGACGTCGATCTTTGGCGTGCCGTTAAGGCTGGTGATTCGGGTTACACCACTGCAAAAGGTATTGAGACTGGTGTTCTAATTAACGTTGTAGGTAATGAGGGCGAAATCGTTCGCAATAAGTACTTAACCCCTGTGATGGGTATTACTGTTGTTGGCGTATTTGCAGCATTTCTATTTTTCTATTTAGTGAACGGCCCTTCTAAATTGAGTAAAGGCTTTTCAGGAAAAATGGTTCTACGTTGGTCTAAGGCAGATCTCTGGATCCACTGGGTATTAGCGACGTCTTGTTTGGCGCTAATCTTCACGGGTCTAAATATCATGCTGGGTAAACACGTATTACAACCTTATATCGGTGAAGGCCTGTGGGCTGCACTGATTTATGGTAGTAAGACAATACACGACTGGGTTGGACCGATATTTATCGTGTCTTGGGTCTTGTGTGTTGTTAAGTGGATGCCGATGCAGACCTTCAAGATGTATGACTTAAAATGGTTCCTCGTAGTTGGTGGTTACATCAACTTTGGCCCATTTAAAGGTAAGCATCCTGACAGTGGATTTGCTAACGCTGGTGAGAAAATGTGGTTTTGGAGCTTAACTCTTTTCGGTTTATTTATCGCCGCATCTGGGTTAATGCTTGTATTACCAGGTTTAGATTTACCACGTGAAGCCTCGATGGCCGCGTTATTAATCCACTCTATCAGCGCGATTATTATTATCGCATTTACTATCGTGCATATCTGGATGGCAACGGTATTAAGTGAAGGTGGTATGGAGTGTATGGTATCGGGCTATTGCGATGAAAACTGGGCAATCCAACATCACAATGTTTGGTACGATGAAATGAAAGATGGTAATAGTATCGTTTATAAAGACTAACGCTAGATCCATTATCATATGAAAAATGCCTCGACTTAGTCGGGGCATTTTTTTTGCTGTCTACTTCTGCGTTGAATGAGTTTGCCAAACACATTCTGAGTCGTTCACTTTTCTATACTGATGGATTTTAATTCGGACGGGTTAGACAAAATGCGATTGTAACGACTTTTGTTTAACGCCCGTTTTCCCCCATTTAGCAAAGTGCGTCAGCGATAGGATTGGGAGGGGTTGTTTTAAAAGGTAAAAGTTTTACTGCAGTGGTTAAGAGATATTAACGTTTTGTGTATGGACAGATTTGTAGTCTGTCTTTATTGCCGAACCCGCTAATGATTTCTTGTCTTAAATAGTCAGTTTAGTACAAATAACCAGCACCAAGGGCTATATATGTTAATAGTTGCTATTTAGCTTATATATCGGCTTTAAAGTACTGTAGTTGCTAAATTTTTGTTAACTGTTTTATTGCCGTAACTGCGGATTTATTAGTGCTCTATACCGTCTTTAGTTCTGTAAACATGCGCTGCTTAACACTTCCGGTAAAATTTGTCCCAAAGTAGAAATTTAACCAGATTCAGATCAATTTTTCCTGACATAAAATTCTTTATATTACGCAGGTGATTTGAATGGATACCTTTAATAAGTAAACACTTTTTACAATGTTGATCACTTTATTTACAAATGATTCAGTTGAAGTGTATGCCGTCCAATTTTTAAACGTATCTTAAGTTTTTATAACCAGAGTATTCCTTTCTACCAGGAGTAAAAATGAAGAAGCAACAGCCTGATCTGAACCGCAGATCTTTGCTGAAAGCACTGACCATTGGTGGCACTGCAAGTGTTGCTATCGCCGCTACGGGCGTGAGTGTTGCTCAAGCAAGTGAAAGTAAAGTCAGCTCGAACAATGACAATGGCTATCATGAAACTGCGCATATACGCAGTTATTACAATAGCTTACGCGGCTAGTTTAGGAGAATTTAAGCGATGAAGTTAACTCGCAAATCCAACGCGGCATCTACGGTAGAGAAAAAGTCTCTAGGTATTAGCCGTCGTCAGTTTATGAAGCAAGCTGGTATCACCTCTGGTGGTATTGCTGCGGCTTCTTTGTTGGGTACAGGCATGATGCGCAAAGCAGAAGCCAAAGATATCCCACATGATGTACCAACTGAAATCAAACGTACTGTATGTAGTGCGTGTGCGGTAGGTTGTGGTCTTTACGCAGAAGTTCAAAATGGCGTATGGACAGGTCAAGAGCCTGCTTTCGATCACCCATTCAACGCGGGCGGTCACTGTGCTAAAGGTGCTGCACTTCGTGAACACGGTCACGGTGAAAAGCGTCTTAAGTATCCAATGAAGCTTGTTGATGGCAAGTGGAAGAAAATCTCTTGGGAGCAGGCTTTCAACGAAGTTGGCGACCAAATGCAGACCATTCGTAAAGAATCAGGTCCAGACTCTGTTTACTTTATGGGTAGCGCTAAGTTCTCGAACGAAGGCTGTTACATGTATCGTAAATTTGCGGCTATGTGGGGCACGAATAACGTCGACCACTCAGCACGTATTTGTCACTCTACCACGGTAGCCGGTGTTGCTAACACTTGGGGTTACGGTGCGCAAACTAACTCTTTCAACGATATCCAGAATGCAAACGCAATCTTCTTCATCGGGGCAAACCCTGCTGAAGCGCATCCTGTTGCAATGCAGCATATCTTGATCGCTAAAGAGAAAAACAACGCTAAATTAATCGTTGTTGATCCACGCTTCTCTCGTACAGCAGCTCACTCTGATCTTCACTGTGCACTGCGTCCAGGTACGGATATCCCATTCATTTACGGTATGCTTTGGCACATCTTTGAAAATGGTTGGGAAGATAAGACGTTCATTAAAGAGCGTGTATTTGAGATGGAAAGCATTCGCGCTGAAGCGAAGAAGTTCCCACCAAAAGAAGTTACAGACATCACTGGATGTAGCGAAGAAGAAGTTTACCAAGCCGCTAAGCTTATGGCCGACAACCGTCCTGGCACTGTAGTTTGGTGTATGGGTGGTACTCAGCATCACGTGGGTAACGCGAACACTCGTGCATACTGTATCCTTCAGCTAGCCCTAGGTAACATGGGTGTATCTGGTGGCGGTACTAACATTTTCCGTGGTCACGATAACGTTCAGGGTGCGACTGACTTAGGTCTATTGTTCGACAACCTTCCTGGTTATTACGGTTTGACTTCAGGCGCATGGGATCACTGGACTAACGTTTGGGAACTAGATCCTAGCTGGGTTAAAGGTCGTTTCGATCAAAACTCATACTTAGGTCGTGTTCCGATGAACACACCTGGTATTCCTTGTTCACGTTGGCACGACGGTGTTTTAGAAACACCTGAAAAGCTAGCTCAGAAAGATCGTGTTCGCATGGCATTTTTCTGGGGTCAATCAGTTAACACTGAAACGCGTCAGCGCGACGTACGTGATGCATTAGACAAGATGGACACTGTTGTTGTTGTGGATCCATTCCCAACTATGGCGGGTGTTATGCACCGTCGTAAGAATGGTGTTTACCTATTGCCTGCTGCAACTCAGTTTGAAACTGAAGGTTCAGTATCTAACTCTGGCCGTAGCCAGCAGTGGCGCGAAAAGGTTATCGAGCCATTATTCGAATCTAAGACCGACCTTGAGATCATGTACCGTCTATCTCAAAAGCTTGGTTTTGCTAACGAATATACTAAGCGTATCGCTAAAGATGCCAACGACGTTCTTGTTATCGAAGACATCACTCGCGAAATTAACCGCGGTATGTGGACGATTGGTATGTCTGGTCAAAGCCCAGAGCGTATTAAAGAGCACACAATGAACTGGGGTACCTTCAGCAACAAGACTCTTGAAGCTGCTGGCGGTCCTGCTAAAGGCGAAACTTATGGTCTACCTTGGCCATGTTGGGGTACGCCAGAGCAGAAGCATCCTGGTACACAGATCCTTTATAACACAAGCAAACATGTTCTAGACGGCGGTGGTAACTTCCGTGCACGTTATGGTGTTGAGTATAAAGGCGAAAACATCTTGGCTGACGGTAGCTTCTCTAAAGGCGCTGAAATCCAAGACGGTTACCCAGAATTCTCTGCCGCTATGCTTAAGCAGCTTGGCTGGTGGGATGAACTGACTGCTGACGAAAAAGCGCAAGCAGAAGGTAAAAACTGGAAGACCGATCTATCTGGCGGTATCGTTCGCGTAGCGATGAAGCACGGTTGTATCCCATACGGTAACGCTAAAGCGCGTTGTATCGTTTGGACATTCCCAGACCAAGTGCCTGTTCACCGTGAGCCGTTATACACGCCTCGTCGTGATCTTGTGTCTAAGTACCCAACTTATGACGATATGCAAGTTCATCGTTTACCAACTCTGTACAAGTCAATCCAAGAGGTGGACAACACAGATAAGTACCCACTAGGTCTGACTTCTGGTCGTCTAGTTGAGTATGAAGGTGGTGGTGAAGAGTCGCGTTCAAACCCATGGTTGGCTGAACTTCAACAAGAGATGTTTGTTGAAATCAGTCCTGCTGATGCTGCTGACCGTAACATTCAAGACGGTGACACAGTATGGCTAGAAGGTGCTGAAGGCGGTCGCATTAAGATTAAGGCTATGGTCACTCCACGCGTTAAGCCTGGTGTAACTTGGATGCCTTACCACTTTGCGGGTGTCATGGAAGGTGAAAGCTTAGCGCCTAACTATCCAGAAGGTACTGTTCCTTACGTTATCGGTGAATCTTGTAACACTGCAATGACTTATGGTTATGACCCTGTGACTCAGATGCAGGAAACCAAGGCAACGCTGTGTCAGATCACTAAAGCGTAATAGCAGAATTAGCTAGGAGAATTGCCAGAATGGCTACAATGAAATTTTTATGTGATACCAAGCGCTGCATCGAGTGTAACGGTTGTGTCACAGCATGTAAGAACGAAAACGACTCTGCTCTAGAGTGGGGTATTCAACGTCGTCGCGTTGTGACTATCAATGATGGTGAGAGAGGCGAAGCGTCTATCTCAGTAGCATGTATGCACTGTAGTGATGCACCTTGTATGGCTGTTTGCCCTGCAAACTGTTTCTACAAGACTGAAGATGGCATCGTATTGCACGACAAAGATACTTGTATCGGTTGTGGTTACTGCCTATATGCTTGCCCATTTGGTGCTCCTCAGTTCCCTCAAGGCGGCGCTTTCGGTGCTCGCGGTAAGATGGACAAGTGTACTTTCTGTGCCGGTGGCCCAGAAGAGAACTTCTCTGAAGCAGAGCGTCAGAAATACGGTGCAAACCGAATTGCTGAAGGCAAGCTACCTATGTGTGCTGAGTTGTGTGCAACTAAAGCGCTACTTGCGGGTGATGCTGAGATTGTTTCTTCAATCTTCCGTGAGCGTGTTGCATACCGTGGTTCTAAAAACGCAGCTTGGGGTTAATCAACTTAGGTTGACTAACATCCAACATACCCTGAGTGGTTCATTGACTTGAACCACTTAGTGGTAACAGAGGACGTATTATGAACAAATGGTTAAAACACATAGGCGTGGCAATTGCACTGTTTTTCAGTGTGTCAGTATTTGCCAATGCTTCAGACAAACTAGGTGACACTGTTGATATCAACAACGGCCAAGTTTGGGCTCAGCTTAAAGCTGGCGAAGAAGGTCGTACAACATCAACAAGCGAGTTTCACGGTCAAGCAATCAACACGTATGACTTACGTGTTTTAGAGCTACGTAGTGATATTCTTGCTCCAGCATTAATGGCTGCCCTTTTCGGTATGATCATTATTTTTGTTCTGTTTATCAAAGTGAATGGCATTTCTAAGCTTCACGGTGGTTACTCAGGCAAGCTGGTTTACCGTTGGTCTAAGTTTGACGTATCAATTCACTGGTTAGGTGCTATTCCTTGCCTGCTATTGATCCTGACAGGCTTAACGCTACTTGCTGGTCGTTATTTCGTCCAGCCGTACATCGGTGAAGGCCTATGGGCTGGTATGGTAAACGCTGCTAAGCAAGTTCACGACATCATGGCGATCCCGTTCATGTTGGGGTGGGCGCTTATGGTTACGCTATGGGCTAAAAATCAGATGCCTAAGATGTACGACATTAAGTGGATGATGGTTGTTGGTGGTTACATCAATTTCGGTCCATTTAAAGGTAAGCATCCAGACGCTGGTTTTGCTAACGCGGGTGAGAAATTATGGTTCTGGGCATTCGCTGCCTTTGGGCTACTGATTTCTGCATCAGGTATGTTATTGCTATTCCCGAACTGGTTCGAGCCTAGCCGTACATTAAGCCTAATTGCGTTAGTACTTCACTCTGTCAGTGCTATCATCATTACTGCTTTCTCAATCGTGCATATCTTTATGGCAACGGTTATGTCTGAAGGTGGTATGGAGTGTATGGTTTCTGGTTACTGTGATGAAACTTGGGCAAGCCAACACCACAATCTTTGGTTCGATGAAATCAAAGAGAACGGTACGCTTAAGTACAAAGAGTAATCCTCTTTATGCTTAACGCCTAAACACCCTAGCTATTCGTAGCTGGGGTGTTTTTATATTAAGTACTCGTCGTACAATTTATGCGCAATCGCTAAAGTATGATCTGCTTAACAAAAAAAACTACATTTCATTGATAGGAAACGCTAAGTTATAACCTAATCACGTTTTATGCTCATTTAACGTGCTAATTTTGTTCACCTCAATTGCATTCCAATTTCCGATTCTTTTGTCATTAGCATTCTTCTTATAGGAACTTTTATGTCTTCAATTATTTTGCCTGGAACTGCTCAACCCTATAGCGCCAATATCACCACGCCTAACTGGATGATTAGCGGTATGGAGAAAGTCATGCAGTTTTATGTTGATCGCAATTTAAGACTGGACACCGTTTCGGCTGAAATGATGCCAAACCCAATTGAGGGTAAGAAGTACATGCTTTATGCGCATGTGCCTTTCTGTCACACCTTGTGTTCATTCTGCACCTTCCACCGCTTCCTATTTAAAGAAGATAAGGCACGCGCCTATTTTATCTCTCTGCGTAAAGAGATGGATATGGTTAAAGCGTTAGGCTATGACTTCGAGTCTATGTATATCGGTGGCGGTACCACAACCGTATTAGAAGATGAGCTTGCCCGTACCATCGAGCACGCAAAGAAGTTGTTCCCAAGTATAAAAGAAGTGTCGTGTGAATCAGATCCACAGCACTTAGATAGCCCAGGCTTTAAACAGCTAGAAGGCTTGGTCGATCGTATGTCGATCGGGGTGCAGAGCTTTAATGATGATATCCTCGCGATGACAGACCGTCTTGATAAGTTCGGTTCTGGACAAGAGACTTTCGATAAGATTATGGCGGCTAAAGAGCTGTTTCCGATCATTAACGTCGATCTTATTTTTGGCTTCCGTGGCCAGACCGATGAGGTGATCCAGCATGACTTGGATATGGCCTCTCGTTTGGACCCTCGCCAAATTACGACTTATCCGCTGATGATTACTCACCAAACACGTAAGAGTGTCAAAGGTAAGTTAGCAGCCCCCCATGGTGATATGGCGCGTCAGTATCGTCAAATCCTGAATAGCTTGAATGGTCAATATAACCAGTTATCAGCTTGGGCGTTTGGTAAGGCGAATAACGAAGGCTTTGATGAATACGTTATCGATTATGATGAGTATCTAGGTGTCGGTTCAGGTTCATTTAGTTTCTTAAATGACACGCTTTATGTGAATACATTCTCACTCAGAAATTACCAAGAACGCATTGCTGATGGTCGTATGGGTGTTGATCAACAGAAGAATTATGGTCGTAAGGAAGTGATGCAATATCGTTTCTTACTCGGTATGTTCTCTGGCCGTTTATCGCGTAAATATTTCCGCGATACTTTTGGTGTAAATCTTGATACCGCTCTGTTTAAAGAGATGACATCGATGAAAGCCATCGGTGCGATTAAGAACGACCCAACTGACCCTGATAAGTTGATTGTGACCGATAACGGTAAGATGATGGGCTTACTGATGATGAAAGAGTTCTATTCAGGTATGGATAACGTACGAGCTCAGTTGCGCAAGCCGCTGAAAGCCTGCGACATGTAAACAATCTCGCGAGTCCCGTTATATGCGGTTCAGCAACAAAAAAGGGTGAAGCTATATAGCTTCACCCTTTTTTTCTATAAGGTACTGTAACTTCTTAATATCTTCTTTGATCTGCAAAACATAGTCATCGGTGTACTGCAGTTGTTCAAATTCACATAAACACGCTTGATAACGAGCAAGCTGTGCTTCAGGTGTCGTCCCAAATTCCATTTGGTCGTGGATGCCAATAATTGAGTCCATTCAACTATCCTGTAAGTAGGCTTACCAATATCATAAATCGTAAATTTGATTTGCATAGCGCAGTATCAACTCAGATACGATAAGGGTAGCTTATACCCAGTGAATTACTCTGTATGGAGTGGATTTTTTTCAATAAGTTACCCGTAAATTGAAAAAACAGGGCTAAAGCCACTGGCTATAAGCTCTCACATTAGTTTAAGAGATCGCTTACATCACTGGTAATAAAAGCATTACAGAGGCTTTGTTTGTTGATTTCTTGGCCAGAGCTTGGAACCCTGAATAAAATCTCTTACTATCGAGTGAACTCTTGCTTATATCGAGCTGTTATGGCGAATATCTTGTTGGTAGCAAACCTCAACTGCGATCGTATTTTTAACCTAAATCAACCTATCAAGCCCGGTGGGCGATTCCATTATCAAGATGGTGGTCAGCGCTTAGGTGGCGGCGGAGCTAACACGGGCATAGGTTTAGTGTGGGCGGGTAACCAAGTCACCCTTGTCACCGAGGTGGGCCGTGATGATGTTGGTGATTGGTTGATAGCCGAAGCCAGTACTCAGGGGATTAACTGCAGCTTGATCCAGCGCCGCGCGGGTAATACTTGTGAGATGCTACTGATGATGACGCCGGATGGTGAGCGAACCATTATCCGGCCTGAGCGACCTAAGTTTGAATTACCATTACCACCGAACTGGCAAAATATTGATGCCCTTTATATTAACTCTTCAAGCGAAGGGGCGGTGAGTTGGGCCAAAACTGCAATGCAGCATTGTTGGGTCGTCGCCCAACTGGCTAAAGATCAACGTCCGCGCCCATGCCACGTATTAATCGCATCCTTAAGTGATATGCAGGGCCGTTGTGATGGAGATCTTTGGCATTTTGCAACATCGATAGCGGGTGACAATCTCAAATATTTTGTGGTTACCGACGGCGAAAACGGGGCGATCTTATATAGCGCAGCAGAGCCTGTAACGATTGCGGCAGTCCCGAGTAACGTTGTGGATACAACTGGTGCAGGCGATGCCTACGCGGCAGGGCTGATTCACGCCTTAGTGAGTCATAAAGATATTATCGAATCGATGCAAGAGGCCGCTATTTGGTCCGGCTTTGCAGTGGCGTGTCATAGCTCTATTCCTGGAAAAGGCTTAAAGCAATATCTCACTGAAGCGCCATGAGCTTGTCATATTGGTGTCATGTCACAGTCATCAATTCAGCCTAGAATTGGTATTGAATCATCTCTGAACGTAACTTTTTCACTTCCTTTTGCCCTGTCACTGCGACAGGGCTTTCTTTTTCTAGCCTCTATCAAATCGCTATAAAAAGACTAAAAGTCGATGCGAGCCCATGGGTTTTCAGTTACGATTGAGAAAATTTAACAAATAGTTAACGCTGGCTAGGTTTTATTGACTGTGGCTTTAGATGTTAAGCAAGGACGGTTTATGGGCGATAGGTTTTTTAACGATAAGAAACGCTTTATATGGATTTTATCCTTATTGTTATTAGTTGCCTTCGTGGTGACCAGTGGGATCAGTTATCAAGTCGCCCACGATTCACTCAGTGAACAGGTTAAAGATAATAACCTGCCACTGACCAGTGACAATATCTACTCTGAAATTCAACAAGATCTGCTTAGGCCTATCTTTATCTCGTCATTGATGGCGCAAGATACTTTTGTTCGTGATTGGACCCTTAACCAAGAAAAGAATCCAGAAAAACTTATTCGCTATTTGAAAGAGATCCAAGAGAAGTACGGCACAGTCACTAGCTTTTTTGTTTCCGAAGCCTCACGTAAGTATTACCACTCAAGTGGCGTGCTCAAACAGATTAAAGATATTGATCCTGAGGATGCTTGGTATTTTAGAGTTCGCTCTCTACCTGAATCTGAACATTTTGAGGTCAATATTGATCCCGATTCAGCAGATCTAAATCGAACCGTTATTTACGTTAACTATAAGGTGTTTGACTTTGAAGGTAACTTTATCGGCGTGACAGGGGTAGGGTTAGCGGTTGAAAGTGTAAAGCATCTCATCGAGCTCTATCAGACTCGTTATAATCGCAGCGTATATTTTAGTGACAGGCAAGGCAACATTACTCTGCAGAGTGAGCAGTATAGTGGCGCGTCGACGCTGCAAACGAGTCCTGGGCTTGAAAAGCTTGCAACAAGAATACTGACCAGCCCAAGCACCGCATTTTCGTATCAAAAAGATGGCAACACCATCTTCCTTAATAGCCGTTTAGTGCCGGAGTTTAAGTGGTACTTAATTGTGGAACAGAATGAGGCGCGGGGAGAGCAAAAGCTGTTAACCACCTTTTGGATAAATATTGGTTTAAGTTTGTTGGTGACTATTGGGATCCTGATAATCGCCAATATGACTCTGGGGAAGTATCAACGTAAGTTGGAATTGATGGCATCAACCGACAAGCTCACTGGCGCGGCTAATCGACAAGCTTTTGAAGAACATTTTGCTCATTCATTGGCAAGATCAGTGCTTGATAATAGGCCGATATCGCTATTATTAGTCGATATCGATCATTTCAAACAGGTCAACGACTCTTACGGACATAATATTGGTGACTTGGTTATCCAAACCGTTAGCCATATGCTCAAAAGTCAGCTTAAAGAGGATGACTTGTTGTGTCGTTGGGGCGGCGAGGAGTTTTTAATCTTGCTGCCTAATAGCAGTTTAAGCCAGAGTAGTGAGCTAGCCGAAAAGATAAGACAGCAGGTGGCTGAGCGACTATTACGCGTCAATGGTTGTGAAATCAATGTCACCTTGAGTTGTGGTGCTGCGCAGCACCGGGCAACAGAAAATGCCGAAGACCTGATTAATCGTGTCGATATCGCGCTCTATCAAGCCAAAGAGCAAGGACGTAATCGAGTCGTGCTGTCTTATTAGCGCGTGCCCTAGGCTACAGAAATGTGGGGGGTCTTCTATTGCTTAGCTCTGGGGGCCTCAGCCTAAATTAAGTTACTGCATCTTTTGCTGACGATGTTAGGATAGTTCAAGTTTTTCAGCAGAGTAGATATTAATGGCACCTCAAACATTAGTGGAGCAGATCTCAGGCTTATACCAGGGTGAAGTCATCGTTGGGCTAGGTAGCGTGACCTCTGGGATTAATCACAAGCGCCGTGCGGTTCAATTGCAAGTCGGTATCCAAGGCGTTGCCGGAGATGCTCAGGCCGATGTTAAGCACCATGGTGGACTCGATCGAGTGTTGCATCATTTCCCTCGGGAGCATTATGGTCAGTATCGTCGCTGGGACATGATGGCGAGCTTTAAAGATGCCCCAGCTATGGGGGAGAATATCAGTACTGTTGGCTTAGATGAAACCGAGGTGAATATTGGCGATATCATCAAAATCGGTGAGGTCGAACTGCAAGTAACTCAGCCGCGCTCTCCCTGTTTTAAGCTCAATTTACAGTTTGGTCATAATGAGTTTGCTTTGGCGATGCAGCAAAGTGGACGATGTGGTTGGTTTTACCGAGTATTAAAGCCCGGCACGGTTGTTGAAACCGATACCATCGAGCGGATTAAGCGCTTAACGGATATCAGTGTGGCAGAGGCTATGCATATCTATTTCTTGCCAGAATTTAACGCAGAGCAATATCAACGTTTGCTTGATTGCGAAGGTTTAGCGGCTGCCTGGGTCAATAGTTTACAGCGACGAATAGAGAACAATGCCATCGAAGATTGGCAAATGCGCCTGTATGGCCCACAAACTCCTTAAGGCTTTATCTGATAAGGGGCTAACTAATGGCCACAATTAATGCAAGGAGTGGTGTGTATGACGCAAGATGAAAAAAATATGGGGATTATTGTACAGGTTGCTAGTTTTTCTGGTTACCTTGTCCCGTTTGGCAGTATTTTAGGGCCCTTAATCGTTTGGTTAATGAAACGTGATGAGTTTCCTCTGGTTGAGAGCTGCGGTCGTAACTGTTTAAACTTTAAAATCAGTATGCTTATCTATGTCACTGTGAGTGCCATTTTGATGTTGGTGGGTATTGGTTTTATTCTCATTGCGCTATTCGCAATAGCCGATATCGTCTTTACTATTATCGCGATAATTAAAGCAAGCGAGGGTGAGAGTTATAAATATCCGCTGACGATTAACTTCATTAAGCCTAGGGTTTATTAATTTCTTTACCGCCTAGGTAAGATACCTTAAACAAAAATGCCTATTGGAAATATCCGATAGGCATTTTATTTGGCTCTTTATTTAGTTCTGCAATCAAACTATATATTGGATGCTACATATTAGGGTAGTTTGGTCCACCGCCACCCTCAGGGGTTACCCAGGTGATATTTTGGCTTGGATCTTTAATGTCGCAGGTCTTGCAGTGAATGCAGTTCTGAGCGTTGATAACAAACTTCTTCTCACCTGCTTCTTCGACAATTTCATACACGCCAGCAGGGCAGTATCGCTGGGCAGGCTCATCAAATTTAACCAGGTTCACATCAATTGGAATACGAACATCTTTTAAACGTAGATGACATAACTGATCTTCTTCATGGAAGGTATTTGAGAGATACACTGAAGAAAGCTTATCAAAACTTAACTTACCGTCCGGCTTAGGATAATCAATTTTGCTGTATGCACTCGACTCTGCCATCTGCGCATAATCAGGTTTCTCGTCCCTTAGGGTGATAGGCAGCTTACCGCCAAACCAGTTTTGGTCGACAAAGTTAAATGCACCGCCAAGATAGGTACCAAATTTATGCATAGCTGGGCCAAAATTACGGGAAGAATATAGCTCCTCTTTAAGCCAGCTTTTATCAAGTCTGTCTTGTAAGCAATCGAGATCTTTACCCGCTTCAACCCCAGCCATCATGGCCTGTGCTAGTGTTTCAGCAGCTAGCATGCCGCTCTTCATTGCGGTATGAGTGCCTTTGATCTTAGCAAAGTTGAGTGTGCCAGCATCACAACCGATAATCATACCGCCCGGGAAGGTCAGTTTAGGGAGTGAGTTTAAACCACCTTTAGTGATAGCTCTTGCGCCGTATGCAACACGCTCACCACCGGTTAGCGTTTGAGCGATAACTGGGTGAGTCTTATAACGCTGGAATTCATCGAACGGACTTAAATGTGGATTCTTATAGTTAAGGTCGACAATTAAGCCCACTGCAATCTGATTATCTTCCATATGATACATAAAGCCGCCGCCAGAGGCGCCTTCAGTTAATGGCCAGCCGCCAGTGTGCACCACTTTACCGAGCTCATGTTGCTCGCTGGGTACGGTCCAGATCTCTTTAAAGCCTAGACCGTAATGTTGTGGGGTTTTGCCATTGTCGAGGTGGTACTTGTCGATGAGCTGTTTACCTAAGTGACCACGACAGCCTTCAGCAAATACGGTGTATTTGGCGTGCAGCTCCATGCCTGGCTCATAGCCATCTTTGGGCTGACCGTCTTCGCCAACACCCATGTCACCAATTTGAATGCCTTTAACGCTGCCATCCTCGTTGAACAGCAACTCGCTTGCAGGGAAACCAGGGAAGACTTCGACACCTAACTCTTCAGCACGCTCAGCTAACCAACGGCATAGGTTGCCGACGCTGATGATGTAGTTACCTTGGTTGTGCATGGTTTTTGGTACAAACGCATTTGGCATGGCTCGCGCGTCGATTGGCGAGTTAAGCATGTGAATTTCATCATGGGTGACAGCGGTAAGTAGAGGGGCATTTTTATCGCGCCAATCGTTAAATAGCTCATCAAGTACTTTGGGTTCGAATACTGCGCCAGATAAAATGTGCGCACCCACTTCGGAGCCTTTTTCGACTACGCAGACGGTTAGCTCTTGGCCACTATCTTGAGATATTTGCATTAAACGACATGCTGCAGCTAATCCCGAGGGACCCGCCCCCACGATTACAACATCGAATTCCATCGATTCGCGTTCCATCAGATCACCTTTCCTTCTTTCTCCCCCGATGACAATAGCGCTAATTGAGTCAACAACACTATAAACGGGTGTTTTAATGTTTTAGTTCACCTTACCTGAAAATCGCTCAAGGGCACAGTGTTTCCACGATAACAGTGCAGATATTTTAAGCAGCTCATTGCATGATCGTTGTCACAAAATCTTTGCATTTGGTGCTTTTGGCCAGCAATTCTGGCTCTTGGGGTATGGTTTGTCACAGAAATACGCCTATAATCAAGGTTGACGGTTCTCCGAGCTTCTTACCCTACGTCGAGACAGATACGGGTTTTTAGCCGTGGCAATAACGCCACCGGGGTGAGAAAAGAAATGCTCTCACCTCCCCTTACTTGGAAAGGTGATCATGTCCCAACTACAAGACAACTTTGGTCGACGGTTTCATTATTTACGTATGTCAGTCACTGACGTATGTAACTTTAAGTGTACGTATTGCCTCCCCGATGGCTACCGCCCAGACGGTAAGCCTAAATTTCTCGATCTCAACGAAATCGAACATTTAGTCTCGGCTTTTTCAAAAGTCGGAACTCAGAAGATCCGTATCACAGGTGGCGAGCCATCTTTGCGAAGAGACTTCACTGATATTATTCGTATCGTTAAAGATAACGATAAGATTAATACCATTGCGACTACGACAAACGGTTATCGCTTAGCTAAGCATGCCCAAGAATGGTATGACGCAGGGCTAAGACGCATCAATATTTCGGTCGATAGTTTAGACCCGAAAATGTTCTACCAGATCACTGGTGAGAATAAGTTTGATGAAGTGATGCGTGGTGTGGATGCTGCTCTAGAAGCGGGCTTTGAGCGGGTGAAGATCAATGCGGTATTACTTAAAGGTCTTAATGATAAAGACTTACCGCGCTTCTTGCATTGGATTAAAAACACGCCTATTGATTTGCGTTTTATTGAGCTAATGGAAACGGGCTTAGGTCACGACTATTTCAAGGCGCATCATCTAGCGGGTAACGATATCAAGTTGCAGCTTGAGCAGGCGGGTTGGCAGTTTGATACGCCAGCGGTTGACGATGGCCCAGCGCAAAACTTCAGTCACCAAGATTACCAAGGTCGTATTGGGCTTATCATGCCTTATGCGAAAAATTTCTGTGCCAGTTGTAACCGTTTGCGGGTATCGGCCAAAGGCAAATTACACCTTTGCTTGTTCACAGAAAACGGTGTCGATCTGCGTGATTTACTGCAAACACCAGATCAACAAGCTGAATTAATAGAGCGCTTACACGGTCAACTTGCGCAGAAGAAAGAAACGCACTTCTTGCATGACGGCATCACTGGTGTGACACAGCACCTCGCTTCTATTGGTGGCTAATTAAATTCTGATCTGACGCAACTTAGTTGCGTCAGAAGCTAGGTATAATCGTCGCTAGACTCTGATAAATAAGAGACCATAATGGGACACTGCACTCCAAGCCAATTTACGGCGCTAAACATTGCTGTTTTAACCTTATCTGACACCCGTGATTTTGAATCTGATACATCAGGTGCTTTTCTTGAAAGCGCACTGTTAGCGGCGGGGCATAAGCTTGCCGAACGCCAGATTATCAAAGATGATAAATACCAAATTCGTTCGGTGCTTTCTCAATGGATTGCATCCGATAACGTACAGGTGATTATCACCACGGGGGGCACCGGTTTTACCGATAGAGATAATACCCCTGAAGCGGTAAAGCCGTTATTCGATAGAGATATCGAAGGCTTTGGTGAGCTCTTCCGTCATATCACTTATACCGAGCTTGGCACCTCGACAGTGCAGTCGCGTGCCTTAGGTGGCATTGCCAATAAAACTGCGGTTTTCTGTCTTCCTGGCTCAACAGGTGCCTGCAAGACTGGCTGGAATAAGCTGATTAAAGAACAACTTGATGCAACTCATCGTCCTTGTAACTTTGTGATGCATGTGAAAAAAATCACCGAATAAGCCTCACTAGAGGCCAATGTTACGGTACTCTTTTTGATTCATATTCTATGACCCATATTTTATAAAAGGCGTAAACCCAATGACCAATGCTTTTACCCATATCAATGCAGATGGTAATGCTCACATGGTAGATGTGACAGATAAGTCTGTTACCGAGCGAGAAGCACGAGCTGAAGCCTATATTGAAATGGCGAGTGAAACCTTAGAGATGATCATGAGCGGCAGTCATCACAAGGGTGATGTGTTTGCTACCGCACGTATTGCGGGCATACAAGCGGCGAAGAAGACCTCTGATCTTATTCCACTTTGTCATCCGCTGATGCTGACCAAAGTTGAAGTTGAACTAGAAGCGCAACCTGAGCATAACCGCGTGTGGATCCGCAGTCTTTGTAAGCTTTCGGGCAAAACAGGGGTTGAAATGGAGGCGCTTACAGCCGCTTCGGTTGCGGCGCTGACTATCTACGATATGTGTAAAGCGGTGCAAAAAGATATGGTGATTTCTCAGGTGCGTTTGACTGAGAAACGTGGCGGTAAGTCTGGGCACTTTAAGGTATAGAGACCAATATGATTAACGTATTATTTTTTGCACAAGTTAGAGAACTACTTGGCACCGCTGGCGTAAAAGTTGAAGCCAGTGAGCACACGCAAACCGCTGAAGGTCTACGTGCAACGCTAGCCGCTACCGACGATAAATGGGCCAAAGTGTTGGCGTCTGACAAGCTATTGGTGGCTGTAAACCAAACCATTAGCCAGTGGGATGCGGCGATTGTAGATGGTGATGAAGTGGCATTCTTCCCACCGGTTACCGGAGGTTAATATGATCCGTGTTCAGACCCAGGACTTTAATGTTCCAGAGGAATACCACTTAATCAGTCAAGACAATAGCGATGGCGCCGTGGTGACTTTTGTCGGTAAAGTACGTGACTTTAACGATGGCAGTGCGGTGACCGATCTCACCCTTGAGCATTACCCAGGCATGACCGAAGCGGTATTGAACCAGATTGAAGCGCAGGCGCGTGAGCGTTGGCCGCTCAATAACGTCACGATTATTCACCGCGTGGGTGCTATGGCGCTGGGTGAGCAGATTGTCTTTATCGGCGTAACCAGTGCTCATCGAAAGGCAGCTTTTGCTGCTTGTGAGTTCTTGATTGATTTTCTTAAGACCAAAGCGCCGTTTTGGAAATTAGAAGCCGGTGACAAAGGCGCTAACTGGGTAGAGGCCCGTGACGCCGATGAACAAGCTGCAAAAATGTGGGATAAAAAAGCGTAGCAAACGCTTTAGCAAGGAGATCGGCTCAATGAAGTTTAGGGTTATGGTGCTTGCTCTATTGCTGCCATTTTTAGCAATAAGCAAAGGTGCGCTAGCAGCACAAGATGTGCCCGCGATAGCGGCTGCATCGAGTATTAAGTTTGCACTGGATGATATCGCTAAGCAATTTACTCAAGAGACTGGCCGTAAAGTCAGGATCTCCTATGGCTCTTCTGGCAATTTTGTTGCGCAGATTAGGCATGGTGCTCCCTTTGAGCTGTTCCTTTCTGCTGATGAGCGTTATATCAAACAGCTAGCCAAAGCTAAGCAGACGCTCGATGACGGGGTGATATACGCAGTGGGTCAACTCGCCATTGCAGCGCCTAAGTCATCGCCACTAACGCTTGACCCTAACTTAGAGGGGCTTAAGCAGTTGCTGGCTGCAAATAAGCTTAAACGCTTCGCCATCGCTAATCCTGACCATGCTCCCTACGGTGAGCGCGCCAAAGAAGTGTTGCAAAAGCTGGGACTTTGGCAACCGATTCAACCCTATCTGGTGTTTGGCGAAAACGTGTCTCAAGCGGCACAGTTTGCACTTAGTGGTGCCACTCAAGGTGGCTTAGTTGCCTTGTCGCTAGCCTCGGCGGAACGTTTTAAGGCGCGTGCAAATTATGTGGTTATCCCACAAGAATATTATACGCCATTGGATCAGCGCATGGTGCTAACCCTAAAAGCGGGTGAAACTGCCAAACTATTTTATAGCTACCTGCTGTCTGAACCCGCTCAGGATATCTTTGCCGATTACGGCTTTGCGAGAGCGACACAGTAATGGATTGGGAAGCGCTATTGCTATCAATTAAGCTCAGTAGTGTCACTGTACTGATCTTGATCCCACTGGCGATTCTAGCGGGACGTTTTTTGGCTTATCGACATTTTCCCGGTAAGTCCTGGGTAGAAGCCTTAGTCATGGTGCCGCTGGTGTTGCCACCTACGGTTATTGGTTATTACTTGCTGGTGGGGCTTGGCAGTGAGTCTTGGCTAGGTCGCATGCTAGAGCAACTGCTTGGGCATCAGCTGGTATTTCACTTCTCTGGCTTAGTCGTAGCCTCCATCTTAGTCAATATCCCCTTTGCTATTCAGCCTATTCAGCGCGCATTTGAAGCCGTGCCTGAAGATGTGCGTGATGCGGCTGCCTGCTGCGGTATGAGTCGCTTTAAAGTGCTGTTCAAGATTGAGCTTCCTATGGTGTGGCCGGGCGTATTAACGGCTATAGTGTTGTGCTTCTCCCATGTGCTGGGTGAGTTTGGCGTGGTGCTGATGATGGGCGGTAATATTGCCGGTGAAACCAAAACCATTGCTATCTCTATCTACGACAGCGTGCAGGCATTTGATTTTGCCAGTGCGGGTAATATGTCGCTGGTATTACTGCTGTTTGCGATAACGGTATTGGCATTGACCACGAGTTTGTCGCGTCGTGTTGGAGGCCAGCATGTCGCAAACCGTCGCTGATCTATATTGCCGCATTAAACAGACCAAACATATTAAGTTAGATGCCGAGTTCAGCTGTAAGGCTGGAGAGGTCTTGGCCGTTGTTGGTCCCTCAGGAGGCGGTAAGTCGACGCTACTGCGGATGATAGCAGGTCTGACTCAGCCAGAAGATGGCGAGATCTGTTACGGTGATAAGCAGTGGTTTAATCGCCAGCAGAGCATACAGCTAACGCCGCAGCAACGTCACTTAGGTTATGTACCACAACATTTTGGACTGTTCCCTAATTTAACCGCGTTAGAGAACGTGGTGGCAGCGCTGGACCATATACCTAAAGCCGAGCGTGAAGCGCGGGCAAAAGATTGGCTTGAGCGAGTGAACTTACATGGTTTACCCGACAGACTGCCTGCGCACCTTTCTGGCGGACAACGTCAAAGGGTGGCACTGGCTAGAGCATTGGCGCGAGAGCCGTCAGTATTACTACTCGATGAACCTTTCTCGGCAGTTGACAGAGAAACCCGTGAGCGTCTTTATCTGGAGCTCGCTAGGCTTAAAGAGCAGTTAGCGATTCCGGTGATAATGGTGACCCATGATCTGAATGAGGCGATGTTATTAGCTGACAGCATGATTTTGATTAGCCAAGGAAAAATGTTGCAGCAAGGCAGGCCACGTGAGGTATTAACTCGTCCACGCGATGAAGCCGTTGCCAAACAGATGGGCCTGCGTAACATCTTCGACGCCGATGTGATTGCGCAAGAAGCGGAGCGACAGATCACCTGGCTTAAGTTTGGTGAGCACCTCATTGCGAGTACCTATTTTGAAAGCTTAGATGTCGGTGCTAAAGTCCGCTGGGTGATCCCCAATCAAGGCGTGCGTTTCAATTCGATTAAAAAAGGCCGTTTGTGCCGTAGCTTCAATAAACTGGATATTACTATCGACTCGATGTTGATCATGGGGGAGACAGTGCGAGTGCTGGCAAGTGTCGTTGGCGTGCAGCATAAAATTCATGCCGAAGTACCACTACATTTAGCACAAAAGTTAGCCCTAAGCGTCGGCACGCAAACAACGGTGGCGCTAAAATCTGAGTTAATCCATATACTGGAAAAGTAACTTATTTTCAGACAATTTAGCCAAGTTAGATTCGGCTTCACGCATATGATCAAAGTTTAATCTTTGCACCATCTAGATGTTATATAGCGTGTCATATCATGTGCTCCTACATGTAAGAGGAGTATTATGTTATGTCAAAAAAATTAACGGGTTTAATCATGTTGTCTGCAGTGTTAACCCTTCCTGCTATGGCCGCATATAATGGTCCAGGTCCAGTAAGTCAGATTAAAACCGCTTCTGACGCAGCGACAGCAAAAGACGATACTCCTGTAGAGCTGACAGGCTATTTAGTGCAAAGCCTAGGCGATGAAAAGTACCTTTTCCGTGATGACAGCGGTAATGTCGAAGTTGAAATCGATAATAAGCTGCTGCGTGACATCGAAGTTTCTAGCGACTCGAAAGTGAAGCTTGTCGGTGAAGTTGATGATGAGTGGAGCGGTATTGAAATAGAAATTGACAGCATACGTCTGATTTCTGAATAATCCTTTATTGAAAGTGGTTTAGCGTTTATTTTTCGGAGGAGCCATGGCTCGCTGGCTAATTGGTTTATTGTTAGTTTCTGGTAGTTCGTTTGCTGGACAAGGCTTGTATTCATTGCTGTCTACGGGAGATTATCCCTCGCCTACAGAAATGGTGCAGAAGCTTGAACAGCAACATGTGGGCGTGATCTCTGAATTTGAAGCGAATATCGAACATGGTGAATTGGTTTATGAATTCAAGATGATCGATCAGCAAGCTAACACCATTACAGAATATGAATATCGAGCCATAGATGGCAGCTTAAAAGAGCGCGAAGTCGGCCGTATTAAAAAAGACGATAACGATGAGCTTGCGGGTGTGGTTATGCTGCAGGAAAATGGTTTATCGCTATCTGATATGCTTACCCTAGTCGGTAAAGAAACCAGCGGCTACATTGTCAAAGCTGAAGTCGACAACGATCTAGGTATTAGCTATATAGAATTAGAAATTCTTGATATTGATGGTAAACGTCAGTTAGCCTTCGATATTGAAAATAAACAATTATTACCACTGCTCAAATGGGACTAAAACATGAAAATACTCATGGTTGAAGATGACGCGACTACCATCGATTATGTCGTTAAGGGATTTGTTGAGCAAGGGCACAATATAGAAACAGCAACAGACGGTCACCAAGGCTTATTGCTGGCTACCAGCATGAAGTACGACTTGATCATTTTAGATCGTATGTTGCCACAGCTCGATGGGCTAAAACTGTTAGCTGCGCTGCGCGCGACCGGCAGTCAAACACCTGTGTTGATCTTGTCTGCACTCAGTCATGTTGATGAGCGAGTCAAAGGGTTGCGAGCGGGTGGCGATGACTACATGACTAAGCCGTTTGCTTTCTCTGAGTTGTTGGTTCGTGCTGAAAAATTAATGCAACGTGGTGAATCTCAGCCCACTATTACCGACTTGACTGTTGGTCCGCTTAGCATCGAGCTGCTGACACGCAAAGTGACCTTAGATGGACAAGAGATCATGCTGCAGCCAAAAGAATTCCAGTTACTTAAGTACCTGATGGAGCATGTAAACCAAGTGATCAGTCGCACGCTACTGTTTGAAGCGGTGTGGGATTACCATTTCGATCCACGTACCAATGTTATCGACGTGCATATTGCTAAGCTAAGACGTAAGTTTGAAGAGCTTGGTCATGGCGAATTAATCGAAACTGTTCGAGGTGCCGGATATCGGTTACGCCAAGGGCATTAAGCCCTATCAGAGTAGTGCCTGGCGCATTACCATCATTTTCTCAGCCCTAGTAACGGTCATTATTGGCACCTTGTTACTGGGCATGTATCGCCAGCTGATAAATGAACAAGAGCATCAGCTGGACTTACATCTAGATGCAGAAAAGACCCGTTACCAACAGATGGCGTTAACACTTGATAGGCGCAGTTTTGCGACTCAGGTGCGCGGTGCCGACCCTAAAGTTGCCCTGATTGTTTGGCGTGACTCCCTCGATCTGGTTGGTTCGCTAAGTATGATCCCCAAAGATATGCCTATGCTTCCCGAGAAACGTGAGTTTCCGGTATTTACCGGTGGGCCCGAAAAGCTGCATATCTTAACGGGTGGCATGGTGATGACTCGCTATGGCCCTATGCTCATCGCAACCCGTGTCGACCAGCTTGGCGCGTTAATCGACAAATTCACTAATGCGGCAATTACCGCACTGATGCTGACCGTAGTGCTAACGCTAGCACTGGGCTATCTATTTTCTAAAGCTATTTTACGCCGCCTAGTACAGTACAACCGCTTGAGTAAGCGGATTGAGCGGGGACAATATTCGACTCGATTACCAGTGAGCTGGCGTCAAGATGAGTTTGATATGCTGGCACGCCAATTTAATGGGGTACTCGATGCCCTAGAGAAGAACTTAGCGGCAGTGCGTGGGGTTACCGATAATATCGCCCACGATCTGCGTACGCCCTTGTCTCACCTACGTATTGGGCTTGAGCAGTTACCGAGTAAGCCAGAGGCTGAGCTTGCTGAAAGTTGCGCTATTCTCACTGAAGAACTCGATCATTGTTTGGCGACGTTCGACGCCATGTTGTCATTAACACGCATCGAAGAGGGGCAGCAAACACTCGAACTGCAAGATGTTAGCTTAATTAATATCAGCCAAGATCTATTTGAAATGGCCGATGCGATGGCCGAGTTTAACGGTCAGTCGTTGAAGCTCAGCACGGGTGAAGAGTTTCAGGTCAGTGGCGACAAGTATCTATTATTTCAGGCACTGTTTAACTTGGTCGATAACGCGATTAAATATTCGGGTGAGGGCGCTGAAATTAGCATTTCTCAGAACCGTAATGTTATTTCAATTCAAGATAATGGCCCCGGGATCCCTGAGACTTCTCGTGAGAAGGTATTCGAGCGCTTAGTGCGGTTAGATCCGAGTCGTCACCATAAAGGCACGGGCTTAGGTTTATCTATGGTGAAGGCGATTCTGTCGCGTCATAATGCTAAAATAGCCTTAACCGATAATCAGCCTGGTCTAAAGGTTATTATTACGTTTTAATCTTTGCGCTAGCCGAGCTACTGCCAATTCCTGGAAATCTCAATCTATGTATCAAGTCATTGCCGATGAACGCGACTTTATTGTTATTAATAAGTCCGCCGAGGTGCATTTCCATAGCCAAGACGGTAGCGCTGGCGTAGTTGCTCAAGCCGAGGCCGATCTTGGGATTAAGCTCTACGCCGTCCATCGACTCGATACCATGACCTCTGGGCTTATTATCCTTGCTAAATCTAGTGCTGCTGCGGCTGAGTTTACTCGCATGTTTTCAACGCATTTAGTGCAAAAGTATTATCTCGCACTGGCAAAGGGAAAGCCTAAAAAGAAGCAAGGCTGGGTGATTGGTGACATGGCCAAATCTCGTCGTAGCATGCATAAACTCCTTCGCACGACAGACAACCCGGCAATTACCCAGTTCTTTTCTCATTCTATTGCAGAGGGCGATCGTTTGTATCTGCTCAAGCCCCATAGTGGTAAAACGCATCAACTTAGAGTCGCACTCGCTAGCATAGGTGTGCCTATCTTAGGCGATAGTCTTTACGGCGGAGCGGATGCTGATAGGGGCTATCTGCATGCTTACTGCCTGCAGTTCGATTACTTAGGTGTGCAGTATCAATATATTGCAGCACCAACCTCCGGAGAGTTCTTCCAACAGTCCGCAGTCAGTGCGCAACTTAACGTTTGGCAGCAGCCTCATGATTTATCTTGGCCTAAGCTAAAGAAAAGCTAGATGCGTTAGCACGTTTTTATTTATGTTTCGTCTTGTGGGTTTAAGTGTCAATAATCGGTAAGTATTGTGGCTTATATTGGCTTTTGCATTCACAATTCAGGCGATAACGAGTAGGATAGTGCCCCTAAAAAGTCCTTATCATTGGGCTATGAATTTTATGGTCGCTCATATCACTGAGTGACAATACTAAGGGTAGACTTAAACGTGCATAAGCGAGCCATATATCCTGGAACATTTGACCCAGTTACCAATGGTCATGCCGATCTTATTGAGCGTGCCGCCAATTTATTTGAGCACGTGATTATTGGCATTGCGGCGAATCCCTCTAAACAGCCTAGATTTACCCTTGCAGAGCGTGTCGATTTATTAAAAATAGTCACGGCTCACCTCGATAACGTCGAGGTGGTCGGCTTTAGTGGCTTATTAGTGGATTTTGCAAAGGAACAAAATGCTAGCGTCTTGGTCAGAGGATTGCGCGCGGTTTCTGATTTCGAATATGAATTTCAGCTAGCCAATATGAATCGTCGTTTGAGTCCTGATCTTGAAAGCGTGTTTTTAACACCTAGCGAGGAAAACTCGTTTATTTCATCGAGCTTAGTCAAAGAGGTTGCGCTTCATGGTGGCGATGTGAGCCAGTTTGTTCACGCTGAAGTCGCAAATGCATTAACGGTTAAGGCTAAATAGTTGTCCATGCTTAAATTTATTAAAATATCTGCCATTCAGCTTTTATCGGTATTAGCACTGGTTTACTCAAGTGTTAGCATTGCAGCACCTTGGGTCGACACCTCAGATATCTACCTTAGAGCCGATATTCAAGCGCTAGCCGATGCGGGTGTGATTACGGTTCCGGTTAATACCTATCCATTAATGTGGTCAGGTATTGGGGCGGATCTAGCAAACACTGAGCCATCAACGCTCACACCTGCATTAATCGATGCCTATTCGCGGGTGAATTATTACTACCGTAATGCGGTCGATAATCGCGGTAATACCAGTATTAAACTGGCCGCAGCGAGCGATCCCGCCCGTTTTCAACACTTTGGTTCCGATTACCGTGAGCAGGGTGAACTGGGTGCATCTTACGAATATGTAGGCGAGAGATTTGCGTATAAGCTCTCTGCCTCAGCCAATTACAAGCCGAGTGATGACGAAGAGTTTCGTTTTGATGACTCTTATCTTGCCATGGCTCTGGGTAACTGGATGTTTACCTTTGGCGCCGTTGAACAGTGGTGGGGGCCGGGATTTGACTCGGCGCTGCATAAGTCGAATAACGCTAGGCCGATGCCGTCGTTAATGCTGAGCCGTAATAATGCACAGGCTTTCGAGACGCCTTGGTTATCTTGGCTCGGCCCTTGGACCTTTACCGCAGGCATTAGTCGATTTGAAGAGGAGCGCTATGCTCCTAATGCACTGTTATGGAATTTCCGAGGCTCGATTCGCCCCTTTAGACAACTTGAAATGGGGCTGTCGTGGACCACTCAATTTTGTGGTGATGGTCAAGAGTGTACTTGGGACAGCGCCTTTAAATCGATAACGGGTCAGCGCGATTGCCGTGCAGATAACGTCGATGAAGTGGGCTGTAGTAACTATGGCAACCAGATGGCCGGATACGACATCCGCTTTAGCGATACTTGGTACAATGTGCCGTTTGGTGTGTATTACGAAAGAACCTGTGAAGATGCTAAAAGCTCTGCACCATGGGATATCGTCGATTGTGGTTCAATGTTCGGTGCCGATACGCGTTTTAACTTAGATGGTCAGCAGTATAAGTTGTTCCTCGAGTACACAGATACTATGGTGTTCTGCGGTGAAGATGAAAATGCCTTTAACTGTTTCTATGAGCATTCAACCTATAGAAGTGGTTCACGTTATTACGGCCGCGCATTGGGTAGCACCTATGACAGTGACGCTAATGTGTATGTTTTAGGCTTAATCGGTCAGTTTGCTGATAGCAAAGGTTTTACCTCGTTACTGCGTTATGCTCAGCTTAATAAAGATGGTAAAAGCCCTAGCCACGGATGGGCACCACAGCCGAAAAAAGAGGACTTATTGATGCTGGAGTTGAGCTATCGCATGCCATTTTGGCATGGCATGATGAGTGTGGGTGGCACTGTGTCTCAATCAGAATTTGAGGTGCAAGACAACGAAACCAATGCCACCGTATTTGGTACATACGAGTACAAATTCTAGATGATTAAATAGAGCCAACGCCAAAAGCGTTGGCTTTTTAGTATTTAAAGCAGATGAGGTTGGCACTGCAAAGATGCAGCTTGTACTGATCTCTATCGAGCCTACTAACTAAAAATTACATAATAGTGGGTTAAAGTACGTTTTTATTTTTAAATCTTTATCTTTTTCTGTAGGTTACAGCAGAAGCTTAATCAGTTTCTGTATAGAGAGGTTTGGTGAGGATCATAGAGGAAAGCCTGAATTTCCCAGTGCTCGCCGATAGTGAATACACCTCTTTGGTAGTGGTTTCAGTCAAAGATTGAACAGGGCTAAGTTTAGCTCTAACAACTTTTTTGGAGTACATATTTTGATTTCAGTCGTTATCCCAGCAAAAGACGAGCAAGCTAATATCGGTCCCTTAGTCGAAGAGATCCATCGAGCCCTAAAAGATAAAACGCCTTTTGAAGTGATAGTTGTTGATGACGGCAGCAGTGATGATACTTTTGGTGAGTTGCTGCGCACCGGCGAGCGACTCGGTTGTGCGACGAAAGCAATTCGTCATCAAAAAAGCACCGGCCAAAGTACCGCGCTGCATACTGGCGTACAAAACGCCAGTGGAGACATCATTGCCACCTTAGATGCCGATGGTCAAAATGATCCAGCCGATATTCCCGCGATGTTAGATCTTATTCCCACCATGACCCATAGTGATTTTTGTATCGCCGGTTACCGTAAAAACCGTAAAGATACCGCCTGGAAACGCTTTCAGTCTCGTGTCGCCAATAAAATTCGCGACGCCCTACTCGGTGACGGCGTGCCAGATACTGGTTGTGGTTTAAAAGTCTTTCCAAAAGCCAGCTTTTTAAAGCTGCCATATTTCGATCATATGCACCGCTATATACCTGCGCTTATTCGTCGTCATGGCGGTGAGATAAAAGTCTCGGTAGTCAATCACAGAGACCGCATGGAAGGTGAGTCAAAGTACACCGCATGGAACCGTGTGTGGGTGGGCATTGTCGATATCATGGGTGTGATGTGGCTTAACCGCAGAACGCGTTTACCCAATGTAGTTAAAACTGAGACCACACAGGTCAAGTAGTAATGAAACGCTTAGCTAAAACATTATTCGTTATCGCAATACTGATATTGCTGATGTTTGCTGCCCAGCAAGGTCTATTTGAACACCTAACCGATAGTAACTGGGTGGCTAACTACGTAGAAAGTAATGGCAACAGCGCCTTGGCGGTACTGTTTGTGATGGGAGCGGCATTCACCAGTGTTGGTGGGCCTCGTCAGGTCATCGCTTTTGTATTGGGCTTTGCCTTAGGCGGCGTTTATGGTGCATTACTGGCCACATTGTCTGCACTGCTCGGTTGCGTGATCACCTTCTACTTTGCCCGGTTAACCTTCAGAAGCAGCCTTAAGAAACGCTTCAAAGATAAACTGTTTCGTTTCGAGAGGTTGATCATTCATCGTACTTTCTTGAAGGTACTGATGATTCGATTGTTACCTATTGGCAGTAACGCTTTAACCAACTTATTTGCAGGCACGACTCATGTGAGTGCGTGGAAATTTTTTGCCGGTAGCGGTATAGGTTACCTGCCGCAGATGCTTATCTTTAGTTTTGCAGGTGCAGGCATTGGCCTGTCAGACCACAACAACTTAATCATTAGTATTGTGCTGTTTATTTTCTCCTCTCTGATCGGTGCATACCTGTATAAAACGCGCTTGCGTAAACAGGTAGATGAAATTGTCACCGATGAATAATAAGTTTTAATAACTAGTTTTAACAACTGGCTTTAACAACAAGGTCTAATAAAATGGTATTGAAATCGCTACAACAACGATTCAATAGTGATGACTATTATCAAGTGCTGAGCATGCTGCTGCTGTTTGCAGCAGTGATTTTGCTTGTCGGCATTGGCTGGCGTTCGCCTTGGCCTGCTGATGAACCCCGTTTTGCCGAAGTCGCCAGAGAGATGGTGGATTCAGGTCAATGGTTTTTCCCCCAGCGCGGAGGGGAGTTTTACCCTGATAAACCGCCCGTATTTATGTGGGCAATCGCGCTGTTTTATGGCTTGACAGGCAGCTTAAAAGTCGCCTTCTTGCTACCCAATGCATTAGCAGGGTTTTTAACACTATTCCTCGTTTATGACCTAGGTTCAAGACTGTGGAATGTACGTGTCGGCCGTAATGCCGCTCTGCTGTTGATGTTGGCACCGCAGTTTTTAATTCAGAGTAAAAACGCGCAAATCGATGCCATGGTGATGTGTTGGATCACCTTGGGCTGTTATGGTTTGTTGCGTCACTTTATGACGGGGCCCCATTGGCGCTGGTATTTTGCTGGCTGGGCATTTATGGGGCTAGGGGTTATTACCAAAGGTGTGGGTTTCTTACCACTACTTATGCTGATCCCGATTATCGCTTATGCGCTGATCCAAAAAGATCTATTTAAAGGCCGCCTTAAATGGTGGTGCCTGGCAGGGCCATTGGCCATGTTGGCGGTGATTGCCTGTTGGCTGGTGCCTATGGTGCTGATTGTTCAAAGCCAAGGCACCCCGGAGCTAATTCAGTATCAAAACAATATTTTGTTTAAGCAAACCGGTGAGCGATACGTTAATGCTTGGCACCATATTGAGCCTTGGTATTACTTCTTGATGAGTGTGATACCTGTAATGTGGTTCCCGTTGCCGCTATTGATAGTGGCTCACTGGCAACGCTTTGTCGCCAAGGTTAAAGCCGAGCCTACCATTGCCATATTGTTGGTCTGGGTGGTACTCGTAATCGTGTTCTTCAGTATCAGTCCGGGTAAGCGAGGCGTGTATATCTTGCCTGCACTGCCAATGCTCGCACTCGCGTTATCGGCGATTATTACAGGTACAGAGCCTAAGCGTTGGTTTGAGTGGGGCCTAACAGGCTTACTTTGGTTGCTTGGCTTAGTGTTTACCACAGCGGGTATTTTGGCGCTAATTCATCATCCCGTCGTTGTTAAGGCGATGGCCGATTATTCGGCTGACTTAACGCATATGGGCTATCTGTTGCTGACGGTTGGTTTTATCTGGTTTGCTGTGCTCATTACGCTGCGCCGCTCACAAGCCATGGTGAGAATGGGGATTAGCCTAGCGCTGACATGGATTGTGATGAGCACATGGGGTTATAGCATTTTAGAGCCTATGCGTACGCCGCAAGCCTTAATGGCTAACGCTGCTAAGGCGATAGGCCCAGATGGTCAACTTGGCTTAGTTAAATTTAAAGAACAGTTTATCTTGTTCTCTCCTGTTGATATTACCCACTTTAGCTACCTTGCCCCGCTTGAGCAGCAAGAGCGAAATGCATGGCAGTGGATGCATGAAGGCGATAAGCGCTTTATCTTAGTCGGCGATCATCAACAGCTTAACTGTTTTGATTTTACTGGTGCGAAAAGCATGGGCGTCGCTCATCGCGATGATTGGGTATTGTTAAGCAAAGATAATTTGCTACCGACATGCGCCGAGCCAGATAGACGTTATCAGTATTTCACCCCGACGCCAGGGCGGTGGATGGATTGATCTTTGGTTCTAGGTCCTAGGAAAGACAGGTCCTAGGATTTAGAGCCTAGGTCCTAGGAAAAGCTGAGACGGTTTAAATAAGGTCCTAGGATTTAGAGCTTAGTTCCTAGGTTCTAGGAAAAGCAGGTCCTAGGATTTAGAGCTTAGTTCCTAGGTTCTAGGAAAAGCTGAGACGGTTCAAGCGAAGACGGAAAAGCCGGGAAAGTATGTTCTCTATATGTAGGTTGGGCTTTAGCCCATCAATTCTGTTTTATATAGGATTTGTCGGCATAAATGCCGACCTACGGAAAGGCTAAGACGGTTTAAAAAGGTCCTAGGAAAAGCTAAGACGGTACAAGTCAAGATGGAAAAGCCGTAAAAGCTAAGCAAAGCTAAAGCTACGGTTTTGGCTTTTGCATTTGCTTTTCCTCGCAGGGCGCAGCCCGTCCTAGAACCTAGGTCCTAGAAGTGAGCTTGCGAACGCTCTCGTACCTTCTTATAAAGCTTTTGGCAAAGGCTACAGAAAACCGTCGCCCGCTGGCCAAGCTTTATTTCACTCAGCATATGTCCGCACTGAGTGCAGGTCTCGCCGCCACGCCCATAAACATGCAGCTTTTGCGCAAAGTAGCCCGGTTTGCCATCGGCATTAGTAAAGTCTTTTAAAGTCGTACCACCTTGCTCTATCGCCCTTGCCAAGATCTGTTTCACTTCGCTAACCAAAATAGTAATACGCTCTGCATCGACTTTGCCAGCTTCAGTCTGTGGATGAATGCCTGCGGCAAACAGCGCCTCATTCGCGTAAATATTACCCACGCCAACCACGATATGATTGTCCATTAAACACAGTTTTATGGCCTTTTTCTTATTGGCCAAGGCTGCAAGTAGGTAGGGGGCATTAAAAGCATCAGTGAGTGGTTCAGGGCCCAGTTTTGATAATAACGGGTGAGCTTGTTCAGGCAGTTCACACCATAGCCAAGCACCAAAGCGCCTTGGGTCATTAAAGCGCAGGGCTTTACCGCTCGCGAGCACCAGATCAATATGATCATGCTTTTCCACTGGCGTGGAGGCGGGCAGAATACGAAGGCTACCCGACATGCCTAAATGCACTATGGTGGTTCCCGCATCCGTATCAATCAGCAGATACTTAGCACGGCGGCGTACATTACGAATGGTCTGGCCGATAATCTGCTTAGCAATGTCGGGGACTGGCCATCTAAGTGAAGGGTTACGGATGATTAAGTCAGTCACTTCATTACCAATAAGGTAAGGCGATACACCTTGCCTGGTGACTTCAACTTCGGGGAGTTCCGGCATGTATTCTCTCTTTTATGGTTATTTAGTGATGGCTTGAATTTCGCGATACGACGAACTTACTTTACGTTCAGGATTCGAGCCTATATTACGCACTTAGATTGCTAGCCTAAATTACTAGCTTAGTTTGCTTGAGCACGAACAATAGGGATTAAGCTTTCACGTAAACTTGCTGGGATCTGATACCAATTCCCAGCAGGTGACTTTAGCAAGCCTTGCTCACTAAATAAAATCCACAGCTGTGCATCAATCAGGTCATCGACCTGGATCACCAACTCTATAGGCTCGCCTGAAGTTTCAGGATTATCGGTGAGTGCCGAGATATGCACTTGTTCCCACGCATTAGACCACTCTAAACAGTTGAGCACTTCGCTGCTACATTGCCAACCAGACTGGCGTTTTTGCAGCCAAAGCTCACCGTATTGTAACTGGGATAGCGGCGCAGCTTTGTCGAAGAGTGCCTGAGTCTGCAGTGGCGTTATTTTGCTGTTATCGTCAATGACGGTAAGCACTGAAATCATCAAAATAGATGCGAGGATGATGATGGTGTTCCACTTTTTTCGAGAGAAAGCCATGTTGGGAATTCAGCTTTTTGTTTTATTTAGGGGATCTGATAAGTGTATCTGCAAGTGGGTGGAACCACAAATTATGCTAACGGTGGGTGTACCGTCATTTACCACTTTTTGGTGCATCAGGCTGCACCTGACTTTTAAGTTAGACTGCGTCTAACTATTAAATCAATCAAGCTTCGCTTGATAAAAGTCGTGAGCTTCCAGCTCACACTCGGCCAAGAGGGGATCAACAGCAATCCCCTCTTGGATCGCCCCTGCCGCCCCGACGAAGTTACATGCATTAGATACGGGCCTCGTACTTATTCGAAATAGCCTAACGCTTCCGATGGGACATCTGATGTGAATGGATTCACAAATGCCGTGAAGGCATGAATGCCTAGGAACGGCCTGTCCCGCGAAAGCTATGCCCACATCCGTGGGGGCATTACGACTATTTCTTCAACGTATTTCGGCAACTTCGATGGGGAAATAGTGGTTTCTGCTTGTTAATCTATTTCATTTTTTTCGATGGATAGTCGCTTAATAAACATGAAATCAGCGACCTAGCTGATACTTGCAGAGAACAATCATGTTACCTAAAGAAATTGCTCAATTGGCTGTGCAGAAGCTAAATAAGAAGTTATCTAACGAAATTTTTTTGATTATTCAGAATGACCGTGAATTAATGCAGGCTTACCTAAAAGCTGTTGAGGCGAATGGTGTTGAATCGGTAAACCAGCAAATTGGTAAAGAGATTAAAGCGTCTTACCAATTGGTTAATATCAATAAGCGGGAAGATGATCCGTCTTGTACTTTGATTAAGAGTCATCAGATGTTTGAGTAGCGAGACTCTTGCTCGTTTTTGCTTAATCTATCAGGCTACGCCTGACCTCTAAGTTAGACTTCGTCTAACAATTAAAGTCGTGAGCTTCCAGCTCACACACGGCCAAAAGGGGATCAACAGCAATCCCCTCTTGGATCACCCCTGCCGCCCCGACGAAGTTACATGCATTAGATACGGGCCTCATGCTTCAATAAAAATCGCCTAACGGCTCAGATGGGACATCCATGTCCCGCTGAGCCTGAACCATCATCCATGATGGCTCCACGGCATTTTCATTTCCGTATTTCGGCAACTCCGATGGGGAGTTGGCGTTTTCTGTAACCTTTGAGTCGTTGTTGGTCTTGCAGTGTCTTTGTTTTTTCTTTGTCTTTTTATAGGTCTAACGCAGAGGTTGAAAGGTTGTGCTTTTCGAACCCAGTGCAGATGCGGCCGTGACCGTCCATGACATGGACGTCATGGTCGAGCTTCCATGGATGGACTTGCAGCGTGTCGCGGCAGTGTCTGCACATACGCTGACCGCAGGTCATTGGAACCACAGATGGTGGATTTCAAGCTGCGCTTGATAAAGGTCGTGGTGCTTCGCTTCACATTGGTAGTGCATCAGGCTGCGCCTGACTTCTAAGTTAGACTTCGTCTAACAATTAACGTCGTGGGATTCCATCCCACACCCGGGCAAGGAGGACTGCTCGTCCTTATCCTCCTTGCATCCACCATGACGCCCCGACGAAGTTGTTGATCCTCATACTCCAATAAAAATCGCCTAACGGCTCAGATGGGACATCCATGTCCCGCTGAGCCTGAACCATCATCCATGATGGCTCCACGGCATTTTCATTTCCGTATTTCGGCAACTCCGATGGGGATCTAGTGTTTTCTGTAACTACAGGTGAGCCTCTTGGTTTTTTGTTTTTATATTGAGAACTCAGAACTGAAAGTTTCCAGCTTTTCTAACCCGGTGTAGATGCGGCTGAGGCCGTCGAAAACATGGATGTTTTCGTTGAGCGGTCAGGGATGACGACAAGCGAGCCTCAGAAGTATCTGCACATACGCCTGCTGCAGGCAATTGGTTACATCAAATTCAGGCTGAGAGTAATGACGATATGAGGTCATTGATAGTCCAGGTTAAGCTACTGTAATCGTAATTTAAAAAGATTTTAAGATGTATCTGTTATGAGGCTATTAATATTATTCTATATTTTAAAACAATAGGTTATATTCTTTAAACGTATTTTGTTTAGACGCAAAAGTAGTACTCGAAAAGTGAGACGAGATAACAACACTATTCAATTTATTGTTCAATAAGATCTTAAGTTTCCCCAAGGATATATATGGAATTTATCATTGAGTTTATTTCGAAAGTTCCTAATGTAATTTGGAGCGCAATAATTGCTTCTGTTCTCACATTATTAGGTGTTTTATGGACAAATAGAGGTAATGAAAAAAGACAAACCTCTTTACTTGAGCATGAACAACGAAAGTATCAATCTGAACAAAAACTAGCTTTAAAGAAAGAGGTTTTTTTAAACGTAGCAAGATCTTTTGCTGATGTTCTTGGGGGCGTCCCCAAATTAATGAATTTGGATTTCACACAAAAAGACATTGAAATTCAATTGTCTGAACATAGTGGAATTGTTGCCAAGTCCTATTTAGTCGCTAAAGAAGACTCAGTTGCAGCTATTTTAGATTATTCAGCTGAAACGGCTGAATCTTTACTCAAGTTAATGAAAAGTAGAACGTTGGTTTTAGACCACAGCAAAGCAATTGAAATATATCAATCAACTATCGATACCGCTAACGAAGAGAAAGATAGACTAATTTCGATAATGAAAGAGCTCAATCTTCAAGGAAATAATAATCAGGCAACTTTTGATTACTTACAGAAGAGTTATGAAGCACAAGAAATTATTGTTAGGCGGAGCAAAGACAGTCAAAAAGAGCAGGAAGAAATACTAAAGCCTTTATATATGGCATTCGCAAAAGAGTGCATTAGCGAGCATAGTCGCCTTTTATCATTGTTGCCTCCTATGGCAATAGCCCTTAGAGCCGAACTTGAAAATGACCAAAACTCTCAAACATTTGTTGATGCATTAAACAATAATATTCACAGAATGAATGTGGCGTTTGACAGCCTATTTGAGAGTAAATAAGCCAACCAAAGTTTTTCGTTAGCCCCATAACTACGTAATGTGACTTTAAAAACAAAACCCGACATTGCGTCGGGTTTTTTGTGTCTAACGTATAGCTAACTCCAAGCTAATAGTCAAACTATGTGGCTGCAGAAAACATCAAACCACCAACAAGCGAAAACTAACTGTTCAAGCAACAGTTAACCGCCCGTTGCATTCATAAACCGCAGGATCTGGGTTTCGCCGTTGGGGTCAAAATGGTGTTCCTTGGGCTTGTGTTGGATGCCGTCTAGAATCGCTACTTTAAGCTTTTCGATGTCACCGGGGAACTCGCGTACAATCGCTTTTAAGTCGACCGAGTTTTCGTTGCCTAAGCAGAGTAACAGTTTGCCCTCTACGGTGACGCGGACGCGGTTACATTCGTGGCAAAAGTTGTTGCTGTGTGGCGAGATAAAACCTACGTGGATGTCGCTGCCGGGCATGGTGAAGTAACGCGCAGGTCCACCTGTACGGCGGTTTGAGGCGATAAGCGGGTAACGCTCGGTGATAATGTCCTGGATCTCTTTACTGCTGCAATGGCGGCTGCGCTTGCGCTCGTCGATAACGCCAAGCGGCATCTCTTCGATAAAGGCGATATCTAGGTCTCGCTCGCGGCAAAACTCGATTAAATCTAAGACTTCATCATCGTTTTGACCACGCAAAATCACCGCGTTGATCTTAATCTTTTTAAAGCCCGCTGCAATGGCGGCGTCGATACCCGCGATAACGCGGTCAACTTTGCCGTTACGGGTCAGCGTGGTAAACAGATCCGGCTTTAGCGTATCTAGGCTGATGTTGAGTCGGTTTAACCCTGAATCATGCATCTCTGCCGCGAAGCGGGTTAAACGCGAGCCGTTGGTTGTCATCGACAACTCTTCAAGCCCAGGTAACTTACCTAATAGCTTCACTAGCTGATCGCAGTCGGTGCGCACTAACGGCTCACCGCCGGTTAAGCGGATTTTCTTTACGCCAAGTTCGGTAAAAGCTTGGGCAACCCAAGCTAATTCTTCCAGACTTAACACATGCTCTCTGCCTAAAAAGCAGGGATCTTCGCTCATGCAATACACGCAGCGAAAATCACAGCGATCAGTGACTGATAGGCGCAGGTATTCTACCGTGCGACCAAAAGTGTCAACGATTAAACTCATACTAACTACCTACATGACCTCTATAGAAGGTCGGCAAAAGGTTGAATATAAACTGTGTCACCTGGATTTAACTGGTCATCTTTCTCGCCTATTACGATGAGACAGTTTCCTTTTACCATTGAGCTAAGCATCCCTGAGCCCTGAGCACCTGTTGTGGTTACATGTAACTTGCCGTCAGCAGCTAAATGATAGATGCCGCGGGTAAACTCTGTTCGGCCAGTACGGCTGCGCAGCGGTTTGTCGGTAATCGCGGGTACCATAGCCGGTGCCCAGTTTTGCTCGCCTGCAAGCTTACGAATTGCTGGCTGTACAAATTGTAAGAACGACACCATTACTGCTACTGGGTTACCCGGTAAACCGAAGAATAAGCTATCGTCGATTTGGCCAAAGGCTAGTGGGCGACCCGGACGCATATTGATGCGCCAGAAGTTAATTTGTCCGACCTGTTCAAGTACGGTTTTAATATAATCGGCGTCGCCGACTGATACACCGCCTGAACTGATCACAATATCTGCCTGCGCGGCGCCATCTTTTAACGCTTGCGCCAGTGCCGCTTCTGAATCTTGAATAATGCCTAAATCGATCACTTCACAACCTAGCTTTTTCGCCATCGACTTGATGGTGTAGCGGTTAGAATCGAATATGCAGTTAGCCTTTAATGGCTCCCCTGGCTGGCAAACTTCATCGCCAGTTGAGAACACGGCAACTTTTGGACGTTTAAATACCGGTAACTCACCAAAGCCAAGTGAGGCGAGTAAACCTTGCTCTGCAGCGTGCAAGCGAGTGTGGGCTGCAAGGGCTGTTGCACCTTGAGCAATGTCTTCACCCGCTTGGCGTACGTGCTGGCCTAGGCTCATTTCACCTTCAAAACGCACTTCGCCATCTTGCTCGTTGGCAAGCTCGCGTAGCTGAATCGTGTCTGCTCCTGCTGGCAATGGTGCGCCTGTCATAATGCGCACGGCTTCGCCAGCGGCAATGGTGCCGTTGTAAGCGTGGCCAGCCATCACTTCGCCAACCATCTTGTACGCTGCGCTGCTGTCATCACTCAGTTTAAAGGCGTAACCGTCCATTGCTGAGTTGGTGTGCTGTGGCACATCGACAGGTGAAATGGCGTCGCTTGCAAGGATACGGTTCTCTAGTTCATCAAGCTCAACCGCTTCTGTTGCGGTTACCGGCTTAACGTAAGATAAAATCTTATCGATACCTTGTCGCACTGACAGCGTGCTGCTGTTATCTAACTCGCAGCCACAGGTTGGCGCCATCGGCAAATCAACCGGGCATGGCTTCCATGCGGCAATGTACTCACCCACATAGTCAGCGATTTGCTCAATATTATTGATGTCTAAGCGGCGTAGTTCGCTGGGTAATTCTGTGTCATCACAGCAGGCAATGGCTTGAATATTATCATCATTGGTATGGATGAAAGGCTTGCCATGAGCGGCGCGGTGCAGTTCAATTTTAGGCAGTTCGAGCTTTTTAAAACCTTCAACGAGGACGATATCAACCTTGTCGGCTTCAATCTGTTTCAGCAAATGTGGTAGCTCAGGGTCGCCGTCTTTGGCGTCTTCAGTCATTAACGCCCAGCGTACATGAGAGGCAACCAGCATCTGCTTTGCGCCTGCTTTGCGCATTTCATAGCTGTCTTTACCTGGAATATCGACGTCGAAGTTATGATGAGCATGCTTAATGACTGCGAGTCGCACACCTCGGCGATTAAGCTCAGGGATTAATTGCTTTAACAATGTGGTCTTGCCTGTGCCACTGTAGGCGCAGAATCCGAGTACAGGAATCGATAACGGATTAGTAAAAGGTATGCTCATTTACACCTCTAGTGATTTTTTTCATTAGCTATGGCTTCACCTAGCTGCTGTTTTTGTTCTGGTGTGTTCACGTTTACAAATGCATTTGGCTGATCTGAAAACTCGGTGACCACATAGTGATGCTTGGCGTACCAAAAATCGATTTTGCGTTCGCCAGCATCTAAAAATGCTTTCATGGATGCACGTAAACTTGGCTTGAGCAGCATGACGACAGGTTGCTCGCGTTTACCGTCACTCGCCACAGCGAGCTCGGCATCTTCAGCCGTTAATTTCGCTAGCATTCTAGCGACTAAATCTGTTGGTAACAGTGGGCAATCGCAAGGAACGACCAGTAAATATTCTGCATCGGTATTGCTCATTGCGGTGATCATGCCAGCTAGTGGGCCTAAATAGCCGCTATCTTGGTCACTGATCACTTTAAAACCAAACTCAGAATAACGGTTTTGGTTTCGATTTGCGTTGATCAGGATCTCCTTAACTTGAGGTTTTATCCGATCAATAGCATGTTTAATCATCGGCTGATTTTCTAGCTCGACTAAACCTTTGTCGTTTCCACCCATGCGTCTGGCCATACCGCCAGCAAGGATTACTGCATCAACTCGTGCTGTCATCACTGTTACCCTATTGTTTATTGCAGTTTTACTTAAAACTTGCTCATTTAAGTTACCCAAGCGATACGTTCAAATTAGCTGAAAACTCAGCCTGCGCATCATTACTGCTTTTAAGTGCGCAAAGTGTATCGGTGGTAATGGTTTTATCGCTAATCAGCCAAGCATGATCGCATACTTTGGTTAACATACAAGTCTGATGGCTACTAATTAACATGCCAGTTCCCTGCTGTTTTAAGTCGCTAATCATCTGCAAAACTAAATGTTGCGAGTGTTTATCCATATTAGAGGTCGGTTCATCTAGCATCAGTAGCTTGGGCTGGATAATCCAAGCTCTAGCAATCGCTAAGCGCTGCTTTTCTCCGCCAGACAGGCTAGAAGCGGCTTGGGTCAACAGGTGGCGCAACTGCGCTTTGTCGATCGCTTGCTCGGTTCGAGCTTTGAGAAGCTGTGTATCTGCGTGTAAGAATCTTAACGGGTAGGTCAAGTTATACAACACGCTACCTTCAAACAAGTAAGGGTGCTGGTGCAAATAAATGGCCTTGCCGGTGATAGAGTTGCTACGCCACCAGGGGGCAATGCTAAAGCCTTGGGCTTGAATCGTCCCCGATGTTGGCTGAATAAAGCCTGCGAGCAATTTCATCAAGGTGGTTTTACCGCAGCCGTTGTCACCTTGTAGATGAATGACACGGTTTTGTTCAAACACTAATTTAGCAGCGCTAAACAGATGCTTGCCTTCAAAACGCATCTCAAGATCCTGTGCAATGATCCTCGCACCCGCTTTTGTATTATTGCTTGCTGTTTTCGCTGCCATGATAGATGCCATTTGTTTAATGACTCCTCGGCTCGGCTTTGCCTCTAAGTGTACCTAGAGCAAAGTTTAAAATGAGTGCTAGAACGAGTAGTACAAGTCCGAGTGCAATCGCTTGGGCAAAGTCACCTTTACTGGTTTCCAGTGCAATTGCGGTGGGAATATTACGTGTGACGCCAGCAATATTGCCGCCGACCATCATCGAACAACCAATTTCAGTCAATATACGACTAAACGCGGCAACAATAGCTAATAATAGTGGAACTTTAAGTTCTCTGCAGACTGCCCAGATGGCACTTAATGCTGGTGCACCTAGTGTTCGAGAGGTTTCCCATGCACGGCGATCGACACTGGTAAAAGCCGCTTGGCTCATGGCAACTAATACTGGAGCGCAAATTAGCATCTGGCCTAAAATCATGCCTTTTTGGGTGAACAGCCATTTGAGATCGCCAAGGGGACCCATGCGGGTTAGCAGCAGATAGACCAGCAGGCCGATGACAACTGTTGGAATAGATTGCAAGGTTTGGATTAGATTGGTGACTAACCAGCGGCCAGGAAAGCGAGTAAAGGCCAACAGAAAGCCCAGCACCATAGAAGGCAATAGCGTGATCGCTAAAGCCGCAAATGAGACTGAAAAAGAAACAGCTATAATGGACCACACTTCTGGGTCCAATGAAAACAGCAGGCTTAATGCCTGCTGTATAAGGGCTAACCAGCCTTCATTCATTCGCTATATGTTGCCTTGAACAATTGTTCTCCCTGAACTTTATAATTGTTGATCATGCCTTGCGCTTCAGCGCCGATCAGCCAGTCGCTCAATGCTTTAGCACCCTTGTGGTTTAGTGTTGGGTACTTAGCTTCACTGATGAGTATGATTTGGTATGGATTAGCCAGTGCTTTACCGCCATCAAAATCTACTGCTAGATCTATTTTACCTGAATAAGCAACAAAAGTGCCACGGTCAGATAGTGTATAACCTTCTAATTCGCTAGCCATTAGTAGCGTTTTGCCCATACCTTGACCAACTGCAGTGTAACCTTTGAATTCTGGAGTAATATTAGCATTCTTCCAAATAAGCAGCTCTTTCATGTTGGTGCCGGAGTTGTCACCACGTGAGATAAAAGGTACACCTGATTTAGCGATTTTAGCAAAGGCTTCTTCAGCGGTTTTGCTTGAACGAATTTGAGCAGGATCGTTCTTTGGGCCTAGCACTACGAAGTCATTTTCCATAATGCCACGTGGTAGACGGCCGTAACCCTCTTCAACGAATTTTGCTTCAGCGCCTGGCGCATGAGTCATCACAACGTCCACGTCACCCTGGCGAGCAAGCTTAAGGGCTTTGCCGGTACCTGTTGCAATAACTTGTACTTGGTAGCCTGTTTCAGCTTCAAATTTTGGTAATAAATTCTTCAGTAGACCTGAGTTTTCAGTACTAGTCGTGGTAGCAAGCTTAATGACTTCGTTAGCTTGAGCTGGCATACCAACAAATAGCGCAGCGGTAACCGCAAGACCAATAACGCGTTTAAGGTTTAGCATTTTTACTCCTTGGAAAATAAAATGGGCTACTCGATACCTGAGCACCTGATTGAAATCGAATTCAATCGACTTAAAAGCAAGTTTGATGCCATGCTTGGTTTGCGTTATTTCAGTTCACATTTGTAACTCATGTGTGATCTTGGTCGCGTTGATGGCAAAAAAAGCACAGACATTATGTCCCAAGATCGCGATTACATGGTTCATAGTGACCTATTTGAACGGGTTAGATGTTAGACTTGATGCATAATGAGTCAAATTGTCCCTCAGACAGACAAGGTGGGACAGAGAATAAATAATATGAAGCCACTTCCTTCTGCAGTATCTGTACTGATCGTTGATGATGAACCCGGCATGCGCAGCTTTTTAAAGAAAGCGCTTGCTAAAAAGTTTGCTTTAGTCGAAACCGCGTCCAGCGTCGAAGATGCTGAGCAACTGCGTTCGCGCTGTCATTTTGATCTGTTAATTGTTGATATTCGTCTACCCGGTCGTTCAGGTATTGAATGGCATGAGGCGCTCAACGATCAAGAACGCCGCTCTGATATCATCTTTATGACGGGCTATGCCGATATGGATGTGGCGATCAAGGCACTACGAGCTGGCGCGTCTGATTTCATTATGAAGCCTTTCCATTTAGAGCAGATGATGAAGGCGGTTGACCGCTGTATTGAACGTCGCTTGCTTAAGCGTGAAAATCTGATGCTGCGCCGAGAGGTGTCATTTAACCAATCCTCGACCATCATTGGTCAAAGCGATGCGATGACGGAAGTGAAGCATATTATCGAACGCGTCGCGCCAACCAACGCCGTGGTGTTGATTGAGGGCGAATCGGGTACGGGTAAAGAGCTGGTCGCCAGACAGTTGCATATTCTTAGTGGTCGCCAGGGGCCGTTTGTGCCCGTTAACTGTGGCGCGATTGCACCAGAGCTATTAGAAAGTGAGCTGTTTGGTCATTCAGCGGGCGCATTTACCGGTGCAAAAGGTAACAGAGAAGGCTTATTTAGCTTTGCCTCAGGTGGTACAATTTTCCTCGACGAAATCGGTGAAATGCCACTTAAGATGCAAACGGCATTATTGCGCGTACTTGAGCAACGCACCATTCGTCCTGTGGGTAGCGAGAAAGAAATTAATATCGATGTGCGCGTGTTGGCGGCAACTAACCGTAAATTGTCGGAAGAAGTTGAAGCCGGCAACTTTAGACGTGACCTGTACTACCGTCTTAACGTGCTCGATATCGTGATCCCGCCACTGCGCGATCGCCCTGAAGATATCGTTGAGCTAACCCATCACTTTACTTGCCAGTTGGCAGCAGAGTTGGGGGTAAAAGAGGTGGTCTGGAGTCATGAAGACCTATTAAAGCTGCAACAACACGAATGGCCAGGTAATATTCGTGAATTGCGCAATATGATTGAACGCTGCATTTTGTTAGGTAAGCCACCCGCCGAGTACTGGAAAGCACAACCTAAGGCTGAAATGCTGGTTGAGTCGGGTTATCCATTACAATGGGCGCTTAAAGACGTTGAGCGTGACCATGTGACACGTGTTGTTGATGTGCATGGTGGTAATAAATCAGCCGCCGCGCGCGATTTAGGTGTGTCACGTAAGACGCTAGATAGAAAATACAAAGAGTGGTTCGGCGGCGAAGCCGATAAAGAAGAATAACAATGAGATCGCTCTAGGGGAGTAGCTGTGTCGTTTTTTTCCAATATGTTTGGTGTGAGTTGGCAGCAAATGCAGGCTAAGGTGCGTTATCGCATCTTGATTTTAACCTTGTTGCCTATCTTACTAACCTTAGTCAGTTTGGTTTTTATTACCATATATTGGAATATAAGCTACACAGGTAAGCAGCTGTTTATGAAGGTCAAAGCCGATTTGACCGTGGCAAACAGCACTCTAATTACCGTCCAGGATAATCAAGAAAAACAGCTTGAGTTGGTGATGGAGTCCTGGCCGTTTCAGAATGATTTTCGCCAAATTGGTAATGACTCCAAGCAACAGCGCAATAATCTGCAGCAGGTTTTAGACCAGGCCAAAAAAGATCTTAACTTAGATTTTTTACGGCTGATTAGTGTGTCTGAAGCCGCGGCCGATCCCGATTTAAGGCAGATGCTTCCCCACATCGAAGGCGTGGCACCTTTCTCTGGCTTAATGGTACTCGAACCAAGCCGTTTAGCCCGCATAGACCCTGAACTCGCCGACAGAGCCCAAGTGACTGTAATGAAGACATTGCGGGCACAAGAACCCAGTAAACATTTAGAAAAACGTGGCCTGTTAAGCAGAAGCTTGCTGCCCGTTGCTGATACCAATGGCAACGTTTCCTGGTATTTAGATGGCGGTATCATGCTTAACCGTGACACCCGTATCGTCGATCACATTCGCGACTTAGTGTACGACAAGGGCACATTACCAGAACGCTCAATCGGTACTGTCACCATCTTCCTCGATAATATCCGCATCAGTACCAACGTTCCGCTGCATTTCTTCCCTCAAGGGGATGACAAACAAGGTCGAGCACTCGGCAGTTTGGTGTCATCTGAAGTGCGCGAAAAGGTGCTTAATCAAGGCCTACTCTGGGTCGATAGAGCATTTGTTTTCAACGATTGGTTTATTTCAGCCTATTCACCACTAGAAGATATTAACGGTAAGCGTATCGGTATGATCTATACCGGATTTTCTGAGTCGCCGTTTATCCATAATTACCTGCTTAACATTATTGAGCTCGGGACTATCTTGATGTTGGTGTTGCTGGTCTCTGGTTGGCTGGTTTATCGCGGTGCCTACAGCTTATTGCAACCGATAGAGCGTATTCACCATGTGGTAAAGGCGGTGCAATCGGGTCGTAATTTACGCATAGGATCATTGGGTCTAGACAGTGGCAATGAGCTGTCTAACCTCGCAGAGCAGTTTGATCGCATGCTGGATCTTCTGCAGCGACGCAACACCCAAATTCAAGCCGCAGCCGAGCAGTTAGAAGTTAAAGTTGAAGAGCGTACTCGCAGCTTGCAAGAAAAAACTGAAGAGCTACAAGCTAATGTGGCACTGCTTAATGAGACTCGACAACAGTTGGTGATCAATGAAAAATTGACCGCGTTGGGTGAGCTTACAGCGGGTATTGCTCATGAGATCAATAACCCGACAGCGGTGATCTTAGGCAATATGGAATTGCTTAAATACGAGCTAGGCGATAGAGCTGATGACGTTGAAGAAGAGATTGAGCTAGTGATCCAGCAAGTGGGTCGTATTAGCACCATTATCCGCAGCTTGTTGCAATACAGCCGTCCAGGGGAGTTTAACGCCCCGTTAGAGATGCACCAGATCACCCCCATTATCGAAGAGATGCTGGTATTAGTGCGCCACTCGATTCAAAAGCAGCAAGTGGTGCTTAACCAAGAACTCAATGCGAGTTATCCCATTCAGGTGAACCGCCCGCAACTGCTGCAAGTGCTTATTAATCTCGTGGTAAACGCCGCCCATGCAATGAACGGTAAAGGCCAAATCTGGATCCGTACCTATGACTGGGTGCAGCATGGCGAGCCAGTTGGAGTGAAAATTGAAGTCGAAGATGAAGGTAAGGGTATTCCAGAGGAAGAGCTTAACCGTATTTTCGACCCTTTTTACACCACGCGTAAAGATGGTACTGGATTAGGCTTATCGCTGAGTTACGGCATTATTAAGCGTATTGGTGGCACCATTGAGGTGAGCTCTACAGTAGGCAAGGGCAGCTTGTTTACTATTGGTTTGTACCATAAGGCCATCGAAGACCAGAGTAATACTCCCTATGAAGGCTTGCAGTTTAGCGGTAAGCATAGCGATATGTCGAAAGACTAGCTGCTTAATCAGATCGCTTAAACAAGAGCTCTTGCTCAGAGCTCTTAAACAAGAGTGTTTCAGTAGAACGCTTGAACAGGGCCTTTTAAAGAGTATGGCCAATGCGGTGTTGCTTGCCTACATGCAGGTATTAATCTCAGCACAACTGAATGACAGATAAAAAAATAGCCAGGAAATAATCCTGGCCACAAAGAGTGTGTGAGCAATGTCGTGCTTAATAAAACTCAAACTTTAAGGAGATGAGATGCCTTTAAGTATTAGCGAGTTTCGGAACGCATGCAAATAGTAATCATTATCATTTGATCTTGCAAGTACAATAACCAATCAAATCGTAATTATTTCAAAAATAAATATTACTTAATTTAAAACAGTGTTTTAGCTTTCGTTGTTTACATTGAAAACCCACTCAGTTCCAGACTGAAATATGTATTTCTTTGAACTTAACTCAAAAAAATAGCCAGGAAATAATCCTGGCCACAAAGAGTGTGTGAGCAATGTCGTGCTTAATAAAACTCTATTGCAGATAAAGATGATGAGAACTTTATGTGTTAATCCGAGTTTTGGAACGCAAGTTAACAATAATCATTCTCATTTGGGTTTGCAAGTTTTATTACGCACTTTTAGCCAATTTACTCACTTATTTCACTAACAGTTATACCCAGCAGTATTAAAAATGCTTTTGTAAGTGCAGCTTATTCTGGCTGTGATTTTGAGCATCGCTAACCATAGCGGTGATCTGATATTGATTACTGATCAGCATGTTTAGCATGCTAGGGAAGCAGTTACGGGTTTTAACGTCGATACGTTGATAGCCTTGCTCAGTCGCCCAGCGTTCTTGATACTCAAGTAAGCTCTTAGCTAAACCTAGACCACGAAAATCAGGTGTTACTCCACCTAGCCAGCTGTAAAATACCTGGTCTTCAGTTTGGTAGCCAAGTTTAAAACCGGCAATTTCACCTTCGACTTTAGCAACAAGCAATAACGCAGGGCCAGCAAGCAGGCGCTGGCTGATCTCTTGGCTAGCGTAACCTTGTTCAAATTCAGGAATGGCAGAATAGACAGTCTGGATCAGCTCAAGCACTTCAGGCGTAAACTCAGTTACGGCTTCAATTTCAATGGTGTACATTTCTAACTCTCAATAACTTCGCCAGTTCACCCTGTAATACAACCAAACCATTGGCTGAAAGGTGAACGAATTGGCGAAATTATAACAGGTCAGTCCAGTTGTTGTTAAGCGTTAACTGCCGTTAGCTGGCGGTTTTGCGAGCCGAATCTTGTAAGATCTTATCTTGTAAGAACTTTAATAACAGACCGTATACGGGCAAGAACAGGCCTAAACTAACAATTAGCTTAAATCCGTAATCCACAGTGGCGATTTCTGGCCAGTGTGTTGCCATAAACTCGTCAGTTGAAGCGTAGAAGGCTAGGCCGAAGAACACGATAGTGTCTATCAGGTTGCCGACTATGGTAGATGCTGAAGGTGCAACCCACCAAGACTTGGTCTCTCTGAGCTTGGCAAAAACAAAAATATCCATCAGCTGCCCAACCAGATAGGCCGCGAAGCTTGCAAAAGCGATTCGGAACACAAAACTGTTGAACTCAAGTAGTGCTTCAGCGCCTTGGAAGCTACCTTGGTGGAACACCACGCCCATCAAATAAGAGATGATCAGTGCAGGTACCATGGCGAGGAAGATAATTTTTCTTGCCGCTTGCTGGCCGAATATTCGAACCGTTAGATCGGTAGCTAAATAGACAAAGGGAAAGCTAAATGCACCCCATGTGGTATGGAAGCCAAATATCTGAAAGGGAAGTTGTACAAGGTAGTTACTCGCACAAATAATAACAATATGAAAGCCTGCTAATAGCAGTAATGCACGGCGAACCTGTGCAGGGGGTAACATCAACATCTTGTGGCCTTTTTAAATAAATCGGGCGGGGTTAGGGAACCCGCAATAGCGAACATCGCTATAATTTTACAATTTTTGGTTAAACAGAGTGGTTCGTCCCCTACTGAATATAGGGGGCGCAAATTATAGAGCAGTTTTTTATTTGAGCAAGCGTAAATCTCAGCAGCAGCATAATTTCTGCGTGCTGAGTATGATTAGCAATAGGGATTAAGCGTTACAACTCAGTCAATATCGATAAAATCGTAGTGAGTTTGTTCTCAAGCTCGGTCCACTCTTTATCGGCTTCTGAGCCCGCAACAATACCAGCGCCAGCAAATAAATTGATGCGGCCTGGTTCAATCAGTGCACTGCGTATTGCCACGGAAAATTCGCTTTCATGCTTATTAAAATACCCACATGCTCCCGCATACCAGCCTCTAACGTAGCCTTCTTGCTGACGAATAAAGTTCATCGCCGACTCTTTAGGCAAGCCGCCTACGGCAGGTGTTGGATGCAGCGCCTGGATCAGCTGAAAGTCATTCACACCGGGCTTTAGCTCGGCACGAATAGAGCGGTGCAGATGCTGAATGTGGCTTAGTTTGAATACCGTTGGTGTTTCATCAGCGCCGACATAATTACTGAGTGGGTTAAGAACATTAACGATATGCTGTCTAACAAGTTGGTTTTCGTGGCTATTTTTAGTGTCATCCAGTAACGCCTGCGCCAGTTCTTTGTCTTCTTCTTGGTTTAGCCCGCGCACAGTCGTGCCCGCTAGCGCCTCGGTAAATAGTTCACGTTGACGACGGCGATATAAGCGCTCAGGGGTGCAAGAGATAAAAGTACTGTCTGGGCTAAACTGAAAGCCAAACTGAAAACTGGTTGGATTACGTCCTTGCCAGCAGGCCAGTAACATCCAAGGGTCAACGACTTCATTGATCTCAAGTTGAGTCAGTCGAGACAAAACCACTTTAGGGGTGTCTTCAATAAATTTAGGATGGGTGACACGATTAACCAATTCGTTCCAACGATACTTATCAGGGCGATCGCTACGGCTCATCAGTGCCACTTTGTTAGGTGGTGCTAATGGTTTAGGTGCATCTAATGCTTGCAATGACTGTAGCGCATCATCAATTTCTTGAGCGAAAGCTTGCTCGGTAAAATTGAGGTTAACTAATAGTTTGAATTCGTTACCACTGCGGCGAAGCTCGATGCGCGGCAGAATAAAATGTGCTTTACCAAACTCAGGCCAGCTTTCATTGCGGCGATCAAAAGCCACGCCACCGTAATAGCGTATGTCTTGATTGTTGGTAAGGGACCGCTGTTTTTGATACTCAGCAGAGAGCTCACTATCATCAACGTCATCGCCAAAGAAAAAATCTTTGCAACAGCCAATGGCTGCAACTTCTTCCTGGGTATCACGGCCTTTCCAATACACTCTAGGGTAAGTGGTTTGCGCTGCCAGCCAGGCAATCACCGGGATCGGCGAAACCACCACAGACAGCTGCACAATCGGGTCGCTGTTTGGTTGAAGAGTAAAGGATTTGATTTTGTCGGTTAAAGACTTAATAGCTTGAGGCAGCAAGGGGATGGTCAATAAGTACTCCAAACAAATATCATTAGGGCTTGCTTAGAGGAGCTGCCTCTAATTGGGATACACCCATCGCACATTGGTAATAAGAATCTTTACCACAAACTAATAGTCTGAGCATGCAGTGTCAAGTCGATTACTCTACCTGTGTGAGCTTCCACTGACTATTTTATCAGCATGGTTTAGATTTAACCGAAATCATTTCCTTATTCTTTAGTAATAACCTTAGTTATAGCCACTTAGCCATTACCGATACCCAGTGTGCGTTTTTTAATCTGTGACATTCGTGCCCCCTTTTGTCCTTTGCACACAAAGTATGGGTCAATTTGTCCGTCATTGAGTTTCCATTCTTACCTTAAAGTTCAAATTAGTCGATCTAAGTTTGTTTTATGATTTTATTTACTTGAGAGATAGGCGCAGCTTTTTGAGAATAGCGAAAAACAGATCGTTAGGATGATGAAACTAGATGAAAATGAAACAAAAAGTGCTGAAAGTATCCACATTAGCATTGGCGATGAGCTTAGCTTATCAAGTTCAAGCTGATGAGCTCGAGCGAAGCCCTATTTTAGATGTAACAGACGTTATCGTGGTGCATGGTGAACGTGCTTCTGTGACTGAAGCGGCCACTACTCACTGGAGCATCGATGCTGACGAGATTAAGGCATCAGGCGCGCAAAGCTTAGATCAAGTACTTCAAAATGTACCAGGTATCTATGTAAGAACAGGGGCTGCAGGCATTCCAAGAGTTGATATTCGCGGTTTGAAAACTCGCCATATTACGTTCTTAATTAACGGTGTACCTGCAAGTAGCACTGAAGATGGTCAGTTTGATCCCACTGTTATTCCAACCAATCAAATCGCCCGGGTTGAAGTTTCGGTTGGCCCTACCTCGGTGCTGTACGGGCCTGGCGGAAGTGCCGGTGTCATCAACATTATTACCAAGCAAGGTGATAATGCGCCGGCTCTTTCTGGTCGTTTAGAGGCTGCGCATGACAATACCTTTAATGGCGACTTAAGTGCAGCGGGTAGCGGCGATAACTGGCAAGGCATTATGAGTGTGACTCATCAAGAAACAGATGGCACACCAATGGCAGATGATTTTGAAGATACTAGAAATCAAACCGGTGACGTACGTTTTAACTCTGATAGAAAACTAACTAACTATTATGCTCAAGGTAGTTATTTCATCAATGATTCAACCAAACTGATGGCTAACTACAGCCAACGTGATGGTAAATGGGGACTATCACCCACAGTAGATCGTAAGAAACCGCCATCAAGAGTTGAAGATTATAACGAGCAAAGCATGCAGTTAGGTGCGGCGCATGAAATAAACAATGCTCAGACTCTACGTGGCTTTGTTTATTATAATCAAACAGATATGGTTGAAAAATTTTATAACCATAGAATGAATAATGTAAACAGTATTGTGGACAGTACCTCGAAAGTCAGTGGTACCAACATACAGTTTATCAATGAATTTGATTATGGCGCGGTATTAACGACGTCAGTGATTGTAGAAAAGCAAGATTGGTTCTCTTATACCAACAAATTGCGCAGTGTTAGCGTTAAAAGTGGTGGCAACGGCACTGGTGGCGGGCAAGCTGGCCAAAGCGATATTGACGAAAGCATTGTTATTTATACCGGCGCTGCTGAGTATCAATATCAAGATGACGGTAAATATGGTTACAGCTTAGGCGCAGCTGTACATAATTATGATCGCGATATTAATAGTGAAACAGACTTTTCAGCACAAGCGTCAGCATTTTATCAAGTAACAGATTCAAGCCGTATTCATACCGGTATCGCACAAAAAGTACGTTACCCATCAATTAGTGATTTATATGCGGCTACTAGCGGTAATGTGGATCTTAAGGCTGAGGTAGCTCACCAGTTTGAACTTGGTCTACAACAATCTTTACCTTTTGATAGCCAATTAGACATTAGTAGCTATGTTACTGATGCCAATGATTACATTGCTAAAGATGATCTTGGTCAAGAACAAAATATAGGCGACTACCGCTTTATGGGTGTTGATCTACAGATGACTAACCAATATTTCGATGATCTGGGATTAACGTTCGCCTATAGCTACATAGATACAGAAGACCGTGCTACCAATGAGCGTTTGCAATACCGCCCAACTCACAACCTTCGCTTACAAGCGAGTTATGACTTCTCCTTTGGTTTAACGACGCGTTTAGATGCTGAGCGCATCATAGATCAAGTCAACGGCAAAGGTGTTCAATTAGATAATTACACCTTAGTTGATCTAAGTTTGAGCCAAAATATTTGGCATGAAAATTTAGAGTTATATGTTCGAGCAACGAACTTATTTGATGAGCTTTATTATCAAAGCGACTTTATGCCACAAGCGGGTCGTCAGGTATTCGTCGGCATAAACTGGCAGATCTAGGTTTTCGGGGGAAAGTATGAAACTCATAGCGCTAGAAGGGATTCAATTTGGCTATGGCTCGCACCAAAGTGAGATCTTGGATGATCTCAATTTGGTGGTTAATCGTGGGGAATGCCACTGTATTAACGGCCCGACAGGATGCGGAAAATCAAGCTTACTGCACTTGATGGCTTCAGAGCTGACTCGACCCCATGGTGGGGAGGTGTACCGTGCCCCCTCATTGCTGGTCGGCTTAGTCATGCAAGATCCCAATGTACAAATTCTGCGTAAAAGTGCCGGAGCAGAAATCGCTTTTGCGTTAGAAAACCTCGGTGTTGATGCCGAGCAGATGGTTGAAAAAGTTCAGCAATCACTAAGGCGAGTAGGGCTTTACATCAGTTTAGATACGCCTGTAGAGGTGTTGTCATTAGGGCAGAAATATCGGCTTATGATGGCAGCGCAGCTGGTGTTTAAGCCCTCTTTATTACTGCTTGATGAACCTTGGGCGCAGCTCGATGACGGTGGCGTACGTGAATTGCACAGTGTTCTCGAGTCCCTGTTAGATGAGGGCGTTGCAATTGTCATGGTTGAGCATAACCCTAGTGCTTTTGCTGGCATAGTTAACTACCTATGGCACTTAGAAGATGGCGTGCTGAAAGAGGGAGTGTTAACCGCTGCAAGGAGCTGCACAGAGAAAACCGCTACAGGCAAAGGCGTATCAGGTGACGGGCAAGAGAGTGCTTTTAAGCTAGCCTCGGGATCGGATAAAGACGCTGTCATTGGTATCAAGTCTGGTTTTAAACCTGAGAGCTGCGAATGCCTCATCAAAATACAACCACATCACTTTCGATTCATCGATCAAGATTGTCTGTTTGACTGCCAGCAGAGCTTGTCACTGTTTAGTGGTGAGGTCATTGCCTTAGTCGGTGATAACGGCGCAGGTAAAAGCAGTTTGCTTAAAACCTTGGCAGGTATTCAGGCCAATATCCCTAACTTTCCTATTACTGTGCTGGGCAAGCGGCCGCAATTGGGGATTTATGGCGCTAACTTAGGTTTATTGATGCAACGGCCAAATCGTCAGTTATTTGAGCAAAATGTCCTCGCTGAGCTGCAATTTAGCTTAAAGCGTTTCAAGCTCCCCTTAGTGCGTGCAGAGCAGATGTTAGACACCTTGGGCTTAACTCATCTGGCTAAGTGCTCACCGCATAAATTGTCCTATGGTCAGCAGCATCTTATCGCTCTGGCTTCTTTGGTTTGTTTGCAGCCTAAGATTTTACTGCTTGATGATCCATTTGCCGGGCTTGATAAGCGCTATGTCGACAAGGTGGTGAACTTACTACAGCAATTGAGTAAGCAAGGCTGCGGGATCTTGCTTACGAGTCATCGTGCGATCCCCGCTTTCGAGGTTGATCGCTACTGGTTGATAGGCTCTGGCAAGCTGGTTGATGGCGCAGAACAAATAGAGTCGCGTAATGTGGGCTAAGCACCGCATAGGACGGCGCGCCAATAAGCATTCAGGCTTGAGTTTGAGTGCGACTCAATACTGCGCGCTGGCGTTAGTACTGAGCTTAGTCTTATCGAGTAGCGCTTTTTTTCTTCCCAACACTGGGCTCATTTGGCTAGTGCTGGTGGATCTAATACTGGTTGCTCATGGTTTATATCTTAAGAACAAGATCATCGCCTTACTGAGACTCGGTCTCGTGCAGTTGGCATTAACGTTACCGCTCTATTATTTACTACATGGCGAAGCGCAACTGCTAGAGGGGGTGATTGTGGTGCTGCGAGTATTCCTGGCCATGTTACCAGGCTGGTGGCTATCGAGTACTCAGAGCCCGGAGCGCCTTGGTGAGGTGTTGAGTTGGGGGCTCCCCGCTAAATGGGCTTTTGTCATCGCCGCTTCCATTGGTTTGTTGCCCTATATGCTGCAAGAAACCAAAGAAATATACGCCATTCAGTGCTTACGAGGAGCAAACATTACCCCTAAGGCACTGAGGAACCCTAAAAACTGGCCAGAGCTCATCTATTGTGTGGTGCTCCCGGTACTGATCCAATTATTAAAGCTATCAAAGCAGATGGCACAAGCAGCCAAATTACGCCATTTCGGTAAAGTTAATCAGCCAACACATTGGCCTGCAACAAGAGAGGATAAATGAAATCTCCATTTGATCTACAAGATGCCCTATTTATTGGGTTTTGTGCCACCTTGCTGGTGGTATTAAAAAGCATGTTACGCCTCAAGCTAGGATTGAGCGGGCACTCTATGTTCTTAATGACCTTCTTTTACTTGGTTTGCTATGGCGCTGTGGGCCGAGTGGGTTGCATTACCGCTTGTGGTTTTCTCGCTGGCTTAGTGGCCATGATGTTAAGCGTGGGCAAAGGAGGGCCGTTGATATTGCTTAAATTTGGCCTGCCAGCATTGGCAATGGATCTGATGTTACTCATGATGGCGGGGCTGTTTAGCGTGCGTTGGCAGAGCATTATTTTAGCGCTAGTGGGTTGTTTAGCCTGGGCGGGTAAAAGTTGGGTTGGTAATTTGCTTGCAGGAATGAGCGGCCAAGTTGCGTTGGCTCAATTTGGACTCAGTTTTATACAAGGTGGTGCATTTGCTATCGCGGCAGCGCTATTAGTGCCCACAGTATTAAGGCGGCTGCATGCCCACGATCTGCTACATAGAGATCAGCTTGATGATAAGTAACGCCGTTTAAAAATGACAATTAATAACTGCACCAATAAATAAGGGTTTTAGATGAAAGAGTGGCTGATCTGCATTGATGATACTGATGATATCGGTACCAAGGGCACGGGCGAAATTGCCGAAGAGATTGCGGCAAAACTGGCTGTGGTAGCATCAACCGAAGACAATGCACTTGCTGTTAGTCGACTGGTGACACGTCATCAACTGTTTGTGCATCCTGATATTCCTTACACATCGCACAATAGTGCCATGTGCTTTCAGATTGCTACAACATTGAGCTTTAATGAGATTAAAGCCATCTGTATTGCGCATTTAAAGCAAGAATCGGCAGCGGCATCGGATCCCGGTTTAGCCATCTTAGATTTAGCCTCCCGCTATGACATCGAGCAACTGATCGCTTTTGGTCAGCAGGCAAAAGTAGAAGTAAAGACAAAACCGCAGGCTTACACCTTGGCTGAAGCGCTAGGCATTGATCTCTCTGAGCATGGCGGTACAGGCCAAGGCGTTATCGGTGCACTTGCGGGGTTGGGCTTACGTCTCAGCGGTCAAGATGGTCGCGTGAAAGGCCAGCTAAAGCTAGGACAAGCTGCGGATGAGTCAGATGAAGTACAGATGAGCGTAGCAGAGGTATTAGCACTGACAGGATTACAGGCGGTGATCTCCGTTGATGGAGAGAAGCTAGCAGATGATCAACAGCTGTTTCTTAAAGGTAAGATCAAGGCGGTATTCACTCAGTATCAATTTGCGCTACTCGTTAGCGCTGAGACTGGCCGGTGGTTAAATGCGACTAAGCAGCAGTTAAAGCCTTACTAATTTTCATACCGTTTAGGATAATAGGAGGGAGTATGGTGCTGTGGTTTACCCAAGTAGATGGCTTATGGCAGTTTAAGTTTGGCGTAGAAGATTATCTGCCAGCCCGCGCCGCCGCAGCCAGTTGTGAGATATTTCTCAGTGATGACGAAGATGAGCATACTGATAATGTTGCTCGCTCTTGTTACAACTGTATGTATCGCCGCTGGCAGCCGACGAGTTTTCAATGTCATAAGCGGCGCGCCGAATAGCCATTGATATTTGCATGAGTAATGAAATATCGTTTTTTCTTACAAGTTGGTGTGTATTTGTCGTGCATTAGTGAATATTAATTAACTTTGTCTATGGTGATTTAACAGTTCAGAGAATAGAATAGCCAACTTCTTACAGGAAATAACAAGATGGGCTCTGCGTAAGCCGGGTCACAACATCAGAGATCTGTGAGGGATACCGTGACTAATTAGTTGCTGTATTTATGGCTAAATCATCCGGGGACCTAAGAGATAATGGGTGATTCATTCGAATCAAATAACTTAATAAAGATACCTGTTTCTAAGTTGAAAGTAGGTATGTTTGTTGAAGCAATAGACAAAAGTAACAGCCAAGTTAATATTGCGAGCGCTGGGCAAATTCGCAGTGCTGAAGCCATTTTAAGGCTGCATAAGAGTCATGTAACCCATGTATGGGTTAATGCTGAGCGCTCAGCACCAGACTTGGGATTACTGCGGCCGACTGCTGCGCCTAAGCCAGTGGTAAAAAAAGTCAGTGTTGAACGTGCCACTACTCAAAAGCAGGCAAAAGAGCTGATTGTTGAGGCTAAAGATCTCATCCAAAAAGTGCTATCTGAAACATTTCAAGGCAAGGCAGTCGAGGTCGAGCCGTTCGAACAGTTAGCAGATAGCATGATTGAGTCGGTGATGCTCGATGCCGATGCCCTCAAATGTGTCTCAGCCTTGCGTTCCAAAGACGCCTATCTGCTCGAGCATTCTATTAATGTCGCCTTTTTGCTGGTGACTTTCGGCCGTTACCTAAACTTCGATACTGACATGCTGCGTCAAATGGCGGTTGGTGGAATTTTGCATGATATTGGCAAGATTAAGGTCGATAGTGAAGTGTTAAACAAGCCGGGTAAATTAACTGCCGAAGAGTATGAGCACGTTAAGCTGCATCAAACTTATGCTGTTGAAATTATGGAGCAGACCACAGGGTTATCTCAAGTCAGTAAAGATATTAGTTTGATGCACCATGAAAAACTCGATGGCAAAGGCTACCCGCTGGGATTGAAGGGGAATGAGATCCCTGTTCATGGGCGGATGAGCTGTATTGTCGACATCTTCGATGCGTTAACAGCGACCCGTTGTTATAAAGAAGCTATGAGCCCTGCAGCCGCATTTAAGATCTTATTGAGTTTGACGCCATTTCACTTAGATCAACAACTTGTTTATGAATTTATCCGCTGTGTCGGCGTTTATCCGGTAGGTTCGTTAGTACAGCTATCAGATGGTCGCATTGGGATTGTATGGGAATCTAAAGGACGAGACGCGTTACACCCCAAAGTGAAGTGCTTCTACTCTATGAAGCATAAATGCTACACCAAGGTGGAGATTGTCGATCTGCTTCGATCGTCATTTCATATCGAAAAAGGCATATCGCCAAGCAGTTTAGATATCGATCCGACACAATTCTACTAGTGAAAAGTCGGGTTTATCGAACATCAAGCGTCCTTAATTGGGCGCTTTTTTGTGCCGATTTCACATCTCTTAGATCTCAATAAGAAATTAAAGTTTGAGCCGCCTCTATTTTTGGTGAACGATTTGTTTTTCGGCTGAATAAGCATTGAATTAATTTCACTGGTTATAGACTAAGCCTACATAAAATATTGAGATTGATGGGGAACAAATAATGCAACGTAGACAGTTTATAAAAGGGGCTTCGCTGATGATGGCCGGCAGTGTTATTACGCCTACGCTACAGGCTAAAACAAGCTTGCAGCTATCTGCTACTAACACACCGTTCACCAAGGGCACATACCGCATACTGGCACTGGTGTTTGATGACTACGAAACCCTAGACTTGCACGGCCCAGTTGAGATGCTTGGGCATATGCCCAATACCGAGATAAAGCTGGTGGCCACCAAAGAGATCGTCAAAAGTTATCAGGGGCCGCGTGTGGTTGCCGATTGTTTAACAACAGAGATTTATGACTGCGATCTGCTATTAATTCCTGGTGGATTAGGTACTCGCACATTAGTTAGCGATACAGCACTGCGCCAATGGCTTATTAAGCAGATTGACCGTAGTCAAAACGTGTTTACTGTGTGCACGGGTACCGCATTGCTGGCAATGACTTCTGTGCTTAACGGGCGTAAAGCCACCACCAATAAAATGGCGTTTCAATGGGTGACATCACTAAACGATAATCCACAATGGCAGCCCAAAGCGCGTTGGGTGTTTGATGGTAAGTTTTTAACCTCATCGGGCGTATCGGCAGGCACAGACGCGGCGCTGTTTTGGGTCAAGCACCTGCATGGCGAGCAGGAGGCGAAGCGTATCCAAACACTAACCGAATATAACTGGATTGAAGACCCCAATAATGACCCTTATGCCGCGGACTTAGCTTAGGTCATTTATAAGTAAATCATCTAGCCTTAGTAGTTATTGCTATTTATTAGTAATAAAGGATATTGGCGAGATCAGTACTAAGCACCAATAATAGCCATTCATTTAGCCTGCCTAAGAGGGGAGATTACATTGAATAACTGGCTAATATTATTGTGTTGCGCAGTGTTAATTACTGCCTCTTTACTCACCAGCGGTTTAACGCGCGCCTTAATAGATTTAGGTGCGTTTAGTTGCTTGCTTGGCTTATTGGTTTGGCGTCATAGCGCTCGAGATCGTAATAGAGAAGGTAGTAAGACGTCGCAATAAAAAGCAGCGCCTGTAAGGGCACTGCTTTATGGTTATATCGCGCGATTGTACAGCGCACTAATCAGTAATGAGTTAGTTAAGCAGTAAAATGTACGCCAGTGAACTGCTACCTATCGCCAGCCATAACAACACGCCTAAAATGAGTGGCTTAGGACCAGTTGATTTCATTTTCTTAATCGTAATACCGGCACCAATCAAGAACAGACACACTACCAGTAATCGTTTTGATACCTCAAATATTGTCCCGTACACGACTTCGCCTTGCGGCAGCCAATGGGCAATCGCAATCGCTAAGCAGTAAAAGCCAATAAAGTAGGGGATAGCAATCTTATTTTTATCGCCTTTAAACAACATGGCACTGATGAGTGCGATTGGAATGATCCACAGTGCGCGTGCCAGCTTAATCGTCGTAGCGGTTGTAAGGGCTTCACTGCCATAAGCTGAAGCAGCTCCCACGACAGATGACGTATCGTGAATAGCAATCGCGCTCCAAACCCCAAAATCATGCTGGCTCATCGATAGAGCATGGCCGATGGCCGGAAACACAAACAGTGCAATCGAGTTAAGAATAAATACCGTGGCTAAGGCAATAGCCGTTTGTTCGCTGTTGGCTTTAATTGCGGGAGATACGGCCGCAATGGCGCTGCCACCACAAATAGCGGTGCCAGAGGCAATTAGGTGGCCGGTTTTATGATCTAGCTTGAGTAGGCGCGTTAAGGCAAAACCTAAAATCAGCGTGAATATAATCGAGCCCAAAATGAGGGGGAGATTGGCTAAGCTAATGCTAACAGCGGCGTCAAGCTGAATGCCAAATCCAAGACCGACAATCGAATAGGCCAGAAGCTTCTTGGTCAGCGCGCCAAGATGTATTTGATCCGGCGCCCAGCCTATGCTGGCAAGCGTAAAGCCCAAAATTAGCGCCACAGGAGACGAAACCATAGGTAATAGGCAGATGAGACCAACAATAATAAAAATGGCTAAATGGGTTTTGTTGCGGGTTTCGCTGGTCATTAAAAGGCAGTCGTATATAGCAGATCGGTTGATAATTATAACGCTCGAACAAGATTTAATAAATTAAATAGTGTTGACGGTTGTAGTCAGCAAAATTGAATGTCTGGAAGGTTTTAGGAAAAGCTAAGACGGACGGCCTGCAGCCTAGGGAACGTGACTGCGTCACTGACGGAACGCTGTGCTTACGGAAAAAAGCTAAGACGGAAAAGCATATTTTTTAGTAGGTTGGGCTTTAGCCCATCAAGCTTGGTTTATATAAATAATTTGTCGGCATAAATGCCGACCTACAGAAAGACGAGAAAGGTTCTAGGAAAAGAAAGATCCTAAGTGCGAGGTCCTAGGTCCTAGGTAAAGCTAAGACGGTAAAGCTAAGACGGTAAAGCTAAGACGGTAAAGCTAAGACGGTAAAGCTAAGACGGTAAAGCTAAGAGGTTCTGTTGGGCTGCTTTTATGCTTTTCCTAGCAGCCAACTTGTTGGCGTCCTCGTAGGTACGCAGTACCGTTCTAGAAGTGAGCTTGTGAGCGCTCTATCTTTACGCTGTGAGCCTGCGAACGCCCTAGGATCTAGAACCTAGGACCTATCAGGACGTAGTCCGTCCTTTCTTTTAATAACAAAAAAGCCGCAGTTAAGCGGCTTTTTGTCATCTAAATTCAGTGAATTTATTTAGCAGTGCTGTGCATGCCTTCCCAAACGATTTGACGGTAACGGTCTGGGTTAGTGTCGCCTTCAGTGCTGAACAGCATGATAACCGCATCTTGGTCTAGGCCAAGCTGTGTACGGTACTCGCTGTACTCTTCTCGGCTTGCTAGCATGTAAAGTAGACCTAGCGTTAGTGCGCCTGACTCACCGCTAACCACTTTAGTATCGCCAGCTAGTGGGTTACCAAGCACGCGCATACCTGTTGCAGTCACTTCGTCTTCAACTGATGCGAAGAAGCTGCTGCACTGCTTTAGGATTGGCCAAGTCACAGGGTTAGGCTCGCCACATGCAAGACCTGCCATGATAGAGTTTAGCTCGCCAGTTACTGCAACCATTTCGCCTTTAATGCCTGAGTTGTAGATACAATCTGCTTTTGCAGGCTCAGCAATAATCGTCTTGAAGTTAGTCGCGCCAACTTTGTCAGCAAAGTAACCTAATAGGCCGCCAGCCATAGCGCCAACACCAGCTTGTAGCATTAGGTGAGTCGGCTTAAGGCCCATAGCTTCAACTTGCTCTTGCGCTTCAACAGCCATAGTCATATAGCCTTGCGAGATCCATGTTGGGATCTTGTCGTAGCCTTCCCAAGCGGTATCTTGCACTAGCATCCAACCATTTTCAGTTGCAGTCTGGTTAGCAATACGTACCGTATCGTCGTAGTTACAGTCAGTAACGATACACTCAGCACCCAAATTCTTAATGCGAGTCACACTTGCTTGAGATGAACCTTTTGGCATGTAAACAACAGCCTTTTGACCCATTTCACGTGCAGCCCAGGCAACACCTGTTCCGTGATTACCAGCAGTTGCTGTAGCGAAAACCAATGGCTCGCTTAACTTAGCTGCTACGGTTTTCATATCAATTTCACTGATATCTACATTTAAGTGCTCAGCAAGTTGCTTACCTAAAGCGTAAGAACCACCCAGTACTTTAAAAGCATTTAGACCGAAACGGTAAGATTCGTCTTTAACCAGAATCGCTTTAACACCAAGACGCGCCGCTAGCTGCTCTAGAGAGATAAGCGGAGTCGGTTGGTAAGCTTCGATCTGCTGGTGGAATTGACGAGTTTGTTCAGCGATCTGAGCTGTAAAAAGATCAGAAGTCTCGCCGTTAAAGAAATCATTTTGAGTCAGCTTTAGCATGGTAACCACTATAAATTATGAACAAGGAGGCATTTGTCCACTCACTAAAGGTAAGTGGACAGCAGGGCTTACTTTAAAACTAAATTATTTGATGAAGGCGATTGCTTCAACTTCAACTAACGCGTCTTTTGGAAGACGAGCAGCTTGTACACAAGAACGGGCAGGAGCTGCTTCAGTACCGAATACTTCAGTGTAAACTTCGTTGAAAACAGCGAAGTCTTCCATGTTAGCTAGGAAACAAGTTGTTTTAAGTACGGTGTCAGTACCTGCGCCAGCTTGCTCTAGAACCGCTTTAAGGTTCTTTAGAGATTGGTAAGCTTGCTCTTTAACGCCGCCTTCAACGAAAGCCATAGTCACAGGATCTAGTGGTAGCTGACCTGAGGTGAATACTAACTTGTCGAAAGCAAGAGCTTGAGAGTATGGACCAATTGCAGCAGGAGCATTTTCAGTATGGATTACAGTTTTCATAGCGTTGTTATCTCGATAATTAGGATTTAAATTCACGGATGTACTTGTACACCGCATGTTTGGTAATACTTAAATGGTTAGCAACAATGTTAGTTGCTTCTTTTAATTCAAAGATGCCGTTATCAAACAACACCTTAGTAATAGCTTTATTGCGACCTTTCAGGTTAACGCTGGTATCAGCTTCAACTTCTGAAATCGCGTGGTTTAGCGCTTGCTCAACCACATCTCCAGCTGATGCGCTGAAGTTTTCGGTCATATCAAAACTGTGATGCTGGCTTGTATCTGGCATCAGGGTCTTAATAATCTCAGGGAACGGATACGACAAGTTCATATTGACGCAAAACATGCCAATCGGTCTGCCTTTCTCACCCTGTAATATGCAGGTGCTCGACTTCAACATCTCGCCACCTTTGTTATTACTAAAGTAACTCTTAGGGGTCAGCTCGCCGGTTTGTTCGTACTGGCGCAGCATCTTTAAGCCTAAATCTGTTATCGGCGAGCCCACTTTTCGACCGGTGTGATGACCATTAACGATTTTCACCACTGACTGTTCAAAGCTTTCTAAAGAATGGATCACGACTTCGCAGTGAGGCCCTATTAGATCGGCCATGCTTTCAGCTAGATGGAAATAGCTTTGCAGTAGCGCACGATCTCTAGCTGTAAATTCTGTTTTGAATGCCTGTTCTGCCGCTTTGATCATTTCAGATTACTTTTGTGAACTATAGATGCCGTTATTGTCAACTTTTTGAGTTAACAATTCAACCCTTGAATCAACTTTATGTAACTATGGGACGTTTTTTAGGACTTTTACGCAAGTAATATTTAACTGTGGTTCAAAATATTTGACTTTGGTCATGAAATTTCAGTTTGATGATGCATCTTGAGTTAACAGATTTTGACTATGAGATATGTGTCACATTTTTAAATTCTGCAAACAGTATGATGCGCACCAAGTTAACGATAGTTGACTAAAACAGGTTTCCGGTCACTTTAGTGACCTTTTGGCAAATAGGCCAGTTGTGTGGGATGTGGAGATAAAAATGAAAAGCATATTACAGCGTGGATTTACAACAGCAGAATTTGAGATGCGTGCAACTAAAGCTCAGCAGAAGATGCGTGAGCTAGAAGTTGATGCGATTCTGTTAACTACTGAGCCTAATGTGCGTTACTTTTCAGGCTTCCACACTCAGTTCTGGCACAGCCCGACTCGTCCATGGTTTCTAATCCTACCTGCTGAAGGCAAGCCAATTGCCGTTATTCCTGAAATCGGTGCAAGCGGCATGGCAGGTACATGGGTTGATGACATCCGCACTTGGGCTTCACCACGTCCAGATGACGACGGTATCAGCATTGTAGCTAGCGTGCTTAACAGCTTACCTTCACGTTTTGGTCGTGTGGGTGCCACGCTAGGTATTGAGTCTCACCTACGTATGCCTGTTGCTAACTACTTACAGTTAACCACTTTAGTAAGCAAAGAGTTCGTTGACGTTTCACTAGCGATTCATGGCATTCGCCAAGTTAAGTCAGTGACTGAAATTGAAAAGGTGCGTGAAATCTGCCGTATCACTAACGTCGGTTTCGACAAAATCCCAGGTTATGCCAAAGCCGGTATGACTGAGCGTGAAATTTGTAAGCAGTTCGGTATCGACATGCTGATGGAAGGCGCTGATGAATGTCCATACATCATCGCAGGTTCAGGCCAAGACGGTTACGACAGCATCATTATGGGTCCAACTGACCGCGTAATCGAAGATGGCGACGTGCTAATCATCGACACCGGTGCAGTACGTGACGGTTACTTCTCTGATTTTGACCGTAACTGGGCATTTGGCCACGCAAGTGAGCAAACTAAAGCCGCTTACCGCGCAACTTACGAAGCAACCACTATGGGCTTTGAAGCTGCACGCCCAGGTAACACCACTTCAGATATCTACAACGCAATGTGGAAAGTACTAGAAGCTAATGGCGCGCTAGGTAACGACGTAGGTCGTCTAGGTCACGGCCTAGGTATCGAGCTAACTGAGCGTCCATCAAACACGGCAACAGACAACACGATATTAGTACCAGGCATGGTGATGACACTAGAGCCAGGCATGGTTTACGCACCAGGCAAGTCTATGGTTCACGAAGAAAACATCGTGATCACCGAGAACGGTGCAGAGTGGTTAAGCAAGCGCGCTGAACCAGAACTATTGATTATTAAATAACTTAATATAGCCAATGATTTCTCCAAAGGGAGCTGGAGAAATCATACTGAAGAGAATCTCATTATGATGAGTTTTGAAGCCTTTACCTCGTTTGAACAGCCGCTTGAACACAAGCAGGCACCAAGAATTAACCGTGTACACATCGGCTTAGTGCAGTTAAGCACTGACCACAGTTTAGAAATGGACTGGGCTAAGTTACTCGGCACACAAGCAGGCGTATTTAGCTCTCGCGTCTACTACTCAAGCGAAATGACCCCTGAAGCACTTGATCAAATCGCTAGCGGAATCGTTGAAGCGTCTGACTTGATCGCAACAGGTCTACCTATGGATGTGATGGCATTTGGCTGCACATCAGCTTCAATCATTATCGGTGAAGAAAAAGTCGCAGATTTATTGACTCAAAACCGTGGTGACATCCCAGCGACTAACCCATGGACAGCAGCAAAAGCTTCATTCAAGCACTTGAATGCGAAAAAGATTGCTGTGTTCTCTCCATACCCAACTAGCGTTAACTACTCACTGTACCAGCAGTTAACTGATGCAGATTTTGACGTAGTAACACTAGGTTCACTTGGTATCGAACGCGATACCGACATCACTCTAGTCGCTAAAGAATCAATGTTCGCAGCGCTTGAGCAGATGCTAAAAGATTCTGACGCAGAATTAGTATTTATGTCATGCACTAACTTACGTGTACTTGATTATATTGAAGAGATCGAAGCGAAATTCGGCATCCCAGTAGTGTGCAGCAACTCTGCCATGTTCTGGCATGCAATGCACCTAACCGGCAACGTGGCTCAATGCCCAGGTTACGGCAAGCTACTTAATAATCAAACAGCTTAAGCTGTTGACTACCAATTACAAATTGTTGGAAAAATAATAATGACTAATACACAAAAAGGTTGGATGGCTGCTATTTTCGTAGGTCTACTTTGGGGTATTCCGTGGATTGTTGGTACGCCTATTCTTGAGGTGATGGATCCTCAAGTACTTGTTTGGTTACGTTACACTGTTGCATTTATTACACTAGGTTTGATTTTCAACATCGGTCTTGCAACTGGCAAGATGACTAAGAAAGCCGATTTCAAACTTAACTGGGAAAACCGTAAGGACATCTTCTGGGCTGCATGTTGCGGTATCATTGGTCAAGGTTCTTTCAGCTTCCTATCATTCCTATCTTTGGATTATATTACCGCCTCTGAAAACGGCGTGATCCAAGGTTTGATCCCAATCCTAATCTTAAGTGTTGGCTTCTTACGTCACGGTGAGCGTTTCACTGTTATGCAAATCATGTGTGCGCTAGGTGCTTTCCTAGGTGTGGCGATTCTAGTGATGGACCCACAGTCAGAGACTCAAGGCTTCAACATTGGTCACCTAATCTGTTTCGGCTCAGCAGCAAGCTTTGCAACAATGGCTTACGCTCGTGCCAAGCTAGCAGAGAAATACGGTTCAGTTGCGACTATGTTCCACCAGTTTGTATTCGCAGCACTCGGTTTTGGTTTGTACCTGCTAGTTGTAGGCGCTGACTTTAGCTCTGCATTGAATGTATTTAGCTCGCCACTACGCATTATGTGTATCGTTATCTTAGGTGTGTGTATCTCTGGTATGAGCTACCTAGTTTACATCTACGGTATGGAACGTGTAGGTGTTGACGGTACGGGTATGGCGCTAAACCTAATGCCACTGTCTTCATTCATTCTAGCGGTATTTGCACTAGGTGAGCAGGTAACACCGATGCGCTTAATCGCAATCGCAGTGGTTATCACTTCAATGATTGCCTTCATGAAGTTAGGTAACAAGAACAAGGTGAAAGCAGAAGAGGTTGAAGTTGAATTACCTTTAGCGCCAAAGCCTTGCCGCAGCCAATAACTGAGTTATTCAGTTAGCAAATAAAAACCATTTTTATCACCGGTGACCTAGTCACCGGTGCTTGTTAGAAGAGATAAAGAATATGAATATCGAACAGAAAGTTATCGAGTGGCGTCATCACATTCACCAGCACCCAGAGTTTGGTACCCAAGAGCACGAGACTGCAGCATTTGTAGCAAGCAAACTAGAAGAGTTTGGCATTGAAGTACACACAGGCATCGGCGGCACTGGCGTTGTAGGTATTTTAAAGTGTGGCGATAGCGACCGTTCAATCGGTCTACGTGCTGACATGGACGCATTGCATATTCATGAAGAAAATACCTTTGATTACGCATCAGTAAATGAAGGCGCAATGCACGCTTGTGGCCATGACGGTCACACGGCAATGCTACTTGCTGCAGCGCACGAGCTAGCACAAACTAAAAACTTCGACGGTACGGTTTACTTCATCTTCCAACCTGATGAAGAGCGCGGCACAGGCGCTAAAGCGATGATCGCTGACGGCCTATTCACCCGTTGGAAAATCGACGCTGTTTACGCTATGCACAACCTACCGGGTATTGAAGCAGGTCACTTTGTGACGTGCCCACACTCAGTAATGGCAAGTGAAAGTAGCTTTGAAATCGAAGTACTAGCCACTGGCGGCCACGCGGCTATGCCACACATGGGCACTGACCCTATCGTTGTTGGCGCGCAAATCGTCACTGCAATCCAAACGATCGTATCGCGTAACCTAAGCGCGATTGATGAAACTGCGGTTATCTCGGTCACTGAGTTTGCCACTAACGGTACGGTTAACGTTATCCCAACTAAAGTGACTATCACGGGTGATACTCGTAGCTTTACTGATATCGCGTTAAACAAGATTGAAAAAGCACTTGAACGCGTCGTTGCTGGTCAGTGTATGTCTGCAGGCGTTGATTACACTTACAAGTTTAACAACAGTTTCTTATCGACTATCAACACCCCAGCTGAAACGGCTTTCGCGATTCGCGCGGCTGAAACAGTGGTTGGCGAAGATAAAGTTAACGGCAGCTGTCAGCCATTCACTATCAGTGAAGATTTTTCGTTCATGCTACGTGAAGCAACTGGTTGTTACATCCTAGTGGGTAACGGCGCAGGTTGTGGTTGTGGTAGCGTAGCGCTACACAAGCCAACTTATGACTTCAACGACAATATCTTGGTATCTGGTCTGAGATACTGGCAGACGCTTGTAGAGCAGTGTTTAAATAAAGCTTGAACAGTGTTTGGCTAAGTAATTTGCACATGAGTTAACTGAGTTTGAGTTTCGTCTCAAACGAGGTCGATATAGAAAGGCTATGAGCTTAGGTTCATAGCCTTTTTTGTTACCGTTTGCTCGGTGGAAGCAATCAAACTTCGTTTGATAATTTTATCAGGCTGTGCCTGAATTTAATGCTTTACGGCGGTAAGCAATCAAGCTGCGCTTGATAAAGGTCGTGAGCTTCCAGCTCACACTCGGCCAAGAGGGGATCAACAGCAATCCCCTCTTGGATCACCCCTGCCGCCCCTAACGAAGTTGTTGATCCTCATACTTAAGGATAAATCACTAACGCTTCCGATGGGGCATCCTGCCCCGCGAAAGCTAACCCGACATCCCTGTCGGGCTCACGCGATTTATTCCAACGTACTTCGGCAACTCCGATGGGGATTGGTGTGACTATGTATGCTTAACATGATGATTATATTATTTTTATACGTAAGGAGAACTACATCTGGTAATCTCGCTTAGTTAGCAGCGTTAAGATAACACGATTAAGTTTGAACCGTTGATATGAACATTATTTTCTGGGATGAGTACTATTCATTAGTACTTCAAGGGGAATTAGAGGATGTGGATTTGAAAGTTTTATACAAGTATATGCCATTACGCGATGACTTTTTTGACGACCCATTATTTAGATTAACGCAACCGTCTAGTCTTAATGACCCTTTTGATTCCAAACCAACTAAAGAGGCTATTAGAAAAAAGATTGCCTTTATGAGTGACACTGAAGGTGAAGGGGGAGGTTTTGTTTCTGATCAGGATATAATTTTAAAACATAAGGATACAGATAGTTATCTAAGAACTGAGCTGAACAAATTTGGCATAGTCTCGTTAACTGAAAACCCTCACAACCTTCTGATGTGGTCTCATTATGCAAATGAACACAATGGAATTGTTGTTGCCATTTCTAATTCCGAAGATACATTTTCTTTTTCTAAGAATGGTATTGAAGCATCACGAATAGGTGAAAAAAAAGCAATTAGAGTCCGCTATGATAATAAAAGACCTAGTGAAGATATACCTGATGAGTGTATTTATTCTTTTGATGAAGATGAGTTTTTCAAGCATTTCGCATTAGTAAAGAGCGATAGCTGGATGTACGAAAAATAGCATCGATTTTTGATACCTATAATCGAAGCCGATGTGGCAATTTTAAAGGTTAATAGTGCTGTAGATGAACGAAGAATAAATGAATTTGAAATGTACTTAAATCAAAGGGGAATAGCGTTTAAAAGGAAAGAAGGAAAGTTCATTATCGAAAATGAAAATCTAGACTTCCCCATTAATAGTCTTAGAAAAATAATGAATGATGAGTTTGCTCTTTCTATAGGGGGACTTATGTTTTTTAAGCGACTAAGGCCTAGTTCGATTAAAGAAGTGTATTTTGGTTGTAGGGTTTCTGACGAAGAAATTAATCGAGTAATTAAAGCTGTACACAATAGCAGTAGATTTAGCTCAAACGTAAATTTTTATAAAACCTTAGAGAGCCTTGACCGCTTTGAAGTTGATTTCGAAGTATTAAATCGTTGTGTTTAATAATTTTACTCGTTGCCGTTGATTTTCTTAAGGTATTTTTCGCGACTACGGAAGCTTAGTTTGTGCGCAGATTCAATCCAGTGCAGATACGGCTGAAGCCTTCGGTTTCAGGGATGAAACCGTAGAGCTCACAGGGATGTGCTTGCAGCGTGCTTCAGAAGTGTCTGCACATGCGCTGGCCGCAGGCCATTGGAACCACAGATAGTCGATTTAAGTTCGGCTTAAAGACTACTCTAAGGTTCCAATATCTGAGTCAACAATGGAGTTTTACTCCATTAGCTTAAGCTGACTCTTACCGTACTCGGTGGCAAACGGCATGGCCTCTTGGGGGTTGAGGGTGAATTCGTTTTCGCAGCCGCTGCCGTTGGGTGTTTCCCATAGCTCGATGCCTTTTGGGCTGAGGGTTAGGTAGAAGTAACCTGAGCCGTCTGAGTTGTCGCAATCCTCAAAAACTTGCATATCGGCAAATAGCTTTTCGCGTAGGGCTGGTGGCAGTTGGTGACGCATTTCATCAAGGGCTGCATCGTCTCTAAACCATTGCCATGGGTTGAATGCTTGGCCGTCGTTTAGGTTGAAGCTTGTATAAGTACGGTTGATGCCACCAGCGCCATAACCTGCTGCCCAGCGGTAAAATCGTACGCTTAGCCAATCTTGGTTAATAAAATCGATTTCAGCTCCAGTTTCATCTGTGATTGGCAGGCCGGTTTGCGCCAACATTCTGCGGCGGGTTTCAAAGGTTTCTGCAAGTTGAGTCTTACTCGTTAGTTTCTGCTTTAGCCACTGGTTAATCGCCGGTATGCCTGCTTGCTCGCCTTTAAGCTCCAAGCTGATTTCTGTGCCATAGCTGAGTTGGCGATAGCTAATCTGCGGAGATCCTGATAACTGAGGATTAGCTTGGTCAGAAGTAGATGACTCAGAGTCTTCATTCTCAAATGGCTGCCATTTACCACGGCTAAGCTTTGGCGCTGTCTCTAGCGGTAGGTTGTAAGCGTCGCTGCTGCAGCCATTGATGCCATCAGGACTGATTTGGCGTTTAAGCGTAATGGCTAATGATTTTGTGGGCTTATTTTGAGAGGGCTCAGTATTGGACAACTCTTTATTGAACCTCTCGGTTTTAAAGCGTTCTTTATTGAACCAGAGCCCCGTAAGTTGCTGATCGCTGACATTATCAAACTGCCAGAAGCCAGTTTGCTTGTCTTCTTGCCAATGGTTATCGACCTGCTCGAGTCTAATTGGCGTTAAGTAACGCTGATAGTAATAACTGCCTGTGCCGTATTCATTAAAGCAGACACGAATTTTGCTCTTGCCTAAGGTGCCTTGCCAGATCCCGCTTAAGTCATCGGCGGCGAATACTGGAAAAGCAATACTTGAAACTAGTGAAGCGAAAATACAAGGCAACATCCGAGTGTACATAAAGTTTGTCTCTGAAAAAGTCTAAAAATATCTGAAAGGGGACGAATTAGATTAATCGTTAGTACGATATTTTAAGCGCTACAATAGTGGTTTTTCAATTTAAAATCAAAGTGTTCAATTAAAACGTATAGACTCCCATTATCAATGGTATTCACTTTATTGGTTTAACAGAGTCTCGAATTACCAGCTCAGGCATAACTTCGATCGCGACAACTTCTTGGCTATTTTGGGCTCTTGTTTTTATTCCAGTAATGATTTGTTGTGCGATTGTATCTAACGGGATTTTTATCGTTGTAAGTTTCGGCGTCAAAAAGCTTGCGAGTTTTATATCATCATAGCCAATAATTGAAATATCTTGTGGTACCCTTAAACCAAGTTTTGAAGCCATATTGATAGCACCTGCGGCAATTAGGTCGTTGTGACAAAAAATAGCAGAGTATTGTTCAGGCTTTGAAAATAAGCTTTGCATCAGAGTACACCCACTATCAAATGTAAAATCACCATAAAAAAACTGAACATTTTCTGTTGAACAGTTTCTGTCATCTAAGGCTTTGAGTAGACCCTTGTTTCGTTTTTGTACTACTCCGATATCTTTTGGACCAGTGAAACAAGCGATGGCGTTGTGACCATTTAATGCTAGAAAATTACCTGCGACGTACCCACCATGAAATGCATTTTGTTCAAATGTAGTAACACCGCTATTCGTCTCTGAATATGGATTATTCAAAGAAACAGAAATGACGGGAATGGCAAAAACATCTTTAATCGCCTCCATCACGTCGTGTCCATCGATTGAGATAACAACTAAAGCATCAACACGACCATTCATAAGTTGTAAAAAGCACTTAGGGTCATAACTCGACTCACTATGCTGGAATGACGACAGCACAGATATACCTACCTGATTGCAAGCTTTCTCAACCTCAAAGAATAACTCAGAAAAGAAGGGGTTTTGATCAACGATACTAACAATACCGACAGTTTCAATTCCAGATTTTTTCTTTTTCAAAGAGGCTGCAAGGGTATTATGCCTATATCCAGTCTGCTTTATAGCATTTTGGATTTGGAGCTTTGTTTCTGCTTTCATGCTTTTAGAGCTATTAATGAAATTAGAAACGGTAGTCACTGAGACTCCAGCGACCTTTGCGACATCTTTTAGGGTTGTCATCTTATTTACTCTACGAAGTTGAGCCTACGAGTATACTTTGAGTGAAAGCGGACACAAGTTTTGATTAAATATGTCCGTTTTCATTAGGTGGAGTTGTCTGTTGAAATAACTAAAGACGATGCTTCATTTGGATGTTCTTAGTACTTACGACTCTATGGCTATAATGGTATTCGCATAGGTTTGTAAAAATGACTCAGCATCAACGTTACAACATACTTTTTGCCCTTTGTTGTCAGCCCAATCATCAATGGGATATTTGCGAGTAGTCGTTTTTTGCATCGTATGGCCAATTGCCGGCCCATCAGTGATTACTCTTATTGGGCCTGAGACTGTTTCAAAAAACTCTGGATAGAGTAAATACATAAATGCAGATGAGTCATGTACGTAGAATCCATCCTCTAGCCCACCTTTTTTATGAAATTCTTGATAGAAGCGGCTAATGCCCCAGATGAATGCGCCAATATTTGGTGCTTGTGTTCGCAATGTCTCAAGGTATTGAGTCGTCATAATCACTTGCTGCGTAACATCAAGACCGACCATTGTTACAGGCCAGCTTGCTGAGACTACGATATCAGCAGCATGGGGATCACCAATAATATTTGCTTCAGCAAATGGGGTGACGTTGCCCGTATTTCCATTGTGCCCAAAAGCCCCCCCCATAATCACGACTTCTTTTACTTTGGATGCGATATCAGGTGCGATCTCCAAGGCCAGCGCCAGATTAGTCATTCGCCCTACAGCTACAATCGAGATTTCACCGGGATTTTCTCTTATGGTGTCGGCAATAAACTGCGCTGCACTGCGAGGGTCAGCCTTACCGTTAATCTCATCTGGGATATCAATATCACCCAATCCATTTTCACCGTGAACAAACGTCGCTGGTTGATCGGGCTCGATCATAAGTGGTCGAGGGTGCCCTTGGCAAACGGTGGCCTTGAGTCCAAATCGCTCTTTCACATATAAAGCATTTCGGGTTGCATTTTCTATTGTTGCATTACCAAAAGTAGTGGTTATACCTAGCAGTTCGATGTTGGGACTCGCATGAGCGAACATGAGTGCCATGGTGTCATCTATTCCTGGGTCGGTATCAAAAATAACTTTCTTCATTTGACTCATGCTGTATATGCCTCTTGATTTAAACGATTTTCTTTAATTTCAATGATTAGCGCACAAGCAAATAGCAAGAATACTGCTGCAAATCCAACAAGTGACATGCTGATTGCCGCGCTGACACCAAATGCACTGACAACCTGAGCGGATAAAACAGGTCCTAAAGTGCTACCCAATGTTCCACACATTAGCAGGAATGTAACTAATTTTGCGGGTGCATTTTTTACTTGCTCAGAGCCGACTGATATACCAATTTTGTACATGCAAGATGTTGAAAAACCTAATGCTAGAGTGATAGTTAGGAAGGTTGATGCTGAATCTACATTTCGGAGTAGCGTTAAGATCACTACAGCAATAAGTGTCACTGTAACTAATAGGGCGCGCGGTGGAATTTTAGTTACCAATACAGCAGCTAGAATGAGACCAAAGACAGAAGGCCCCCAGTAATTTCCTACAACTACACCAGCTTCATTGGCTGGAGTTCCAAATACGTCAATTAAGTAAGTTGGTCCCCAGGCTAAGAATGTGTTTTGAGTAATTAAGTAAACACAAAGTGCTGCACCAAATATGAATACTCTTGGTGTCCAGATAACAACGTTATCTTTTTGCTCAGCTTTTTGGTCGATATTAGGAAAGGTGAGAAAGAAAGTTGAAGCTAAAACGGCTATTCCTGCGATGGTCACGGCAGAAAAGCCAAATTGCCAAGACACCCCCGCGGCAATCACTGCTGTCGTTAGCGCAGGGAAAATAGCACCTGACGCACTAAATGCACAATCCGTCCCTAGAAAAGCAGAGGCTCGCTGACCAGCATCGAATGTTTTTGATATTACGATTGCACCTGCCGATAAACCCACACCACAACCTAAGCCTATGATTACGAGCATCGCGCTGGCGAGCATCGCATTGCTGGTGCTGACAAATACAAACATAGCAATGATCAAAGGGATATAAAAAATTCGTAGTACAGCTGAGATTGATAATCGACCAAAAATAATCATAGCGACAAAGGTGCCTATCAGCGTTCCTCCAGTTAAGAATGAGAACATAGAGGCAGCATCTGTTACGCTGATCCCGTAATGCTCTGCCATTGGGTTAATTACAATACCTATTTGAGTGAGCAATCCCGCCATAACCATATAGGTCAAAAAAGCGACGAAAACTGTTCCTATTTTATTTATATTCATAAGATATATCTCGATTGGTTTAACGTTACACCTGTAGCATCTCACGCAACGCACTATCATTTAAGTGATCCATGTCAAGTAATTGTGCGTGCAAAAGATTTTAATTACTAACTGGCGGTTATTGCGGAAGCTTCTTATTGGTTTTAAGGTTTGCTGGATTGAAATAACTAAGAACTGAGCTGTGTATTTACCAATAACATGGACCAGTCACACCTCTTGAGGTGTAACGTTAAACCTTGGTGAGAAATAATGAAAAGTATTATCGTTTGACAAAGTCTACAGATACTCAACATTAACGGCATGTTTTGTAGCCTCCTTTATTCAAAGTAGAAGTGCCCCCGTCGTGTGCACTTTCATTACCAATTTTGAGCTGAAAAGGTTTCATGATTTTGCTGGATTAGCGTATGCAATAATGCATCGTCAAAGTCGCAATGCTTATCCTCGATAAACGGCTGCAGCGTCTTGACGCAATCAACATCTCGCTGCTGAACAGCACATCAAGATAACAATATTAGGATCTGTATATGAATAACAATGAGATCGCCGAACTTTACCCGCCAATAGAACCTTATCATCAAGAAATGCTGAGAGTGTCTGATGTTCACGAAATCTATGTTGAGCAATCAGGTAACCCTAATGGCAAGCCGGTGGTATACCTGCACGGTGGGCCGGGGGCTGGTACCGATCCTCAGTGTCGACGTTTATTCGACCCTGCCTTGTATCGTATTGTTATTTTTGATCAAAGAGGTTGCGGTAAAAGTACCCCAAAAGGCTGCCTCGAAGATAATACAACCTGGGGTCTTATTAGCGATATGGAGCAGATTAGAGCGCATTTAGGCATTGATACATGGCAAGTCTTTGGTGGGTCGTGGGGCAGCACACTGGCGCTGGCTTATGCGATTAATCATCCACAAGTTGTTGATGAGTTGGTATTGCGTGGAATATTTTTGCTGCGCCGTAAAGAAATTTTATGGTTCTATCAGTGGGGGCACACGCTATTCCCTGATTTATTTGAGCAATATATTGGTTTTATCCCTGAAGATGAGCGTGATGATGTGATTCATGCCTATTACAAGCGCCTTACCAGTGATGATAAAGCGTTAAGAATCGCTGCTGCGCGAGTGTGGGGAAAATGGGAAGGCAGCATGTTATCTGTGTTACCCGATCCGGCTCGTGAAGAGCACTTTAGTTCAGATGAATTTGCCGAAGCATTTGCTCGTGTTGAGTGCCACTACTTTGAAAACCGTGCATTCTTTCCAAGCGATAATTATCTACTCGAGAATATCGATGTCATTCGTCACATTCCTACGGTTATCGTACAAGGGCGTTATGATGTGATCACACCTTTTGAAGCGGCTTGGGATCTACATAAAGCGTTCCCAGAGGCGAAGTTTTTAGTGATCCCAGATGCAGGGCACGCGGTTAGCGAGCCCGGGATCAGAACAGCATTGATAGAAGCGACGGATTTCTTTGCTAACAAGTAGCAATATCCATGGCTGAGTGTTTCGAACATATTAAACTATAGAGCTCTGAAACGAGCATCTTGAGGTCATTTGGGTATAGATGGATGCTCTGAGTAATCATATGCAAGATTAATTTCTAAAAGCTGAACCTAGCTTAAGGAATTTCTTATATTTTGCGCGTAGGATCCTGCGCCTGCTGCGCTCTTATATTGATCAAGATACATTGATTGAGAGAGAACAGTAAAAACACAACAGCCATGCCTTATGCGTGGCTGTTGTGTTTTTACTGTTGGGCAACGTCGCTAGCTAGCATTGAATATGATTTAAGAGGATTGCACGTGAGCATTTTGTTTTCACCCAGCCATATTGGCAACATGACACTGAAAAACCGCTTTGTAAGAAGTGCGACGTGGGAAAATATGGCAACTGAAACTGGCCATATGACCGACAAGCTGTACTCGGTGTATGAAGAGCTGGCTAAAGGTGAGGTGGGATTAATCGTCACGGGTTACGCCAACATTGTGGCTGAAGAAAAGCCTAACGCTGGCATGATGGGCATGTATGACGACTCGTTCATTGCCGAATACCAAAAGCTAACTGAGCTGGTACATGGTTACGACTCGAAGATTGTTATGCAGTTGGCTTATGGTGGCACTAAGACCACTTACAATGTGGGTGAGCGAGTGATCTTTGCCCCGAGTGCCATTGCTGAGCGCGGTACTCAAACCTTGGGTAAGGCGATGACTAAGCCTGAGATCGATTACATCGTTAACGCGTTTGCACAGGCGAGTCGCCGCGCGCAAGAGTCTGGTTTTGATGGGGTTGAAATTCATGCTGCGCATACCTATCTAATCAATCAGTTTTTAAGCCCTTATTACAACCAGCGAGAGGATGAATACGGCGGCAGTCTTGAGAACCGCATGCGCTTTTTGCTGGAGATCTACGCTGAGATCCGCAAGTTGGTTGGCGAGGACTACCCAATTCTCGTTAAGTTAACGGCCTCTGAGTTTTTCGACGGTGGCTTAACTTTTGCTGAAACCCGCACTATCTGTAAAAAGCTTGCTGCGATTGGTGTCGATGCAATTATTATATCCGGTAACATTCACGGTAATGCTAATACCGTAGTGGGTGAATCATTCGATGGTTATACCATACAAAGTGAAGGTTACTTCCGTGAATATGGCGCTGTGATTAGCCAGGAGGTAAACGTCCCCATTATTACCGTTGGCGGCCTAGCGGATATCTGCGCCATTGAAGAGATTGCAGCGAGTAGCAATATTCAGTTCTTTGCTCTTTCAAGACCTTTACTTGCCGAGCCACACCTGCTTAAGCGTTGGTCTGAGGGGAGTACTGCAGAAGTGGATTGTGAAAGATGTTCAAAGTGCCGTACTAAGCGCGGTAATTTCTGTGTGGTGTATAAGAGGCGATAATTGCTTGCTGACGCTGTTAGCGTTAAGCGATTCTTGTTTTGTATGGCACGATGATATCGTGCCTGCTACTTTGACACTGTTCTAGCCGCTCCTGCCACACTCCTCTACAGGTACTTTTACAACTTCCCTTTATATCAATCACTCTCTCCCACCAGTTTCAATCAGCAGAATCGCACAGAAAAATCCACGTTACAGCTTGTTTGTTAGAGAGAACTGTCGTGTTGATTTAATGTGCTGGAACAACCTAATAAAGTGAATTATGCATGTTTAGGCTCGATTTTGCCCGAAAGCCTCATTTATATACTTTTAACCTAAAGGCGTGAGGCGTTATAACCATTTTATGCGTGTCCATAAAGCCTGTCTATAAAGGGGTTGGTTGTGTTTTGGTTGTTTTCTGAACGCCTAATTTTTGGCGGGTAAAACTATGTGAGAACTTGGTCACAATTCTGATTGATTCGAGAGATAAGTTTGTCGACAGTTAGGCTAATTAACATTATTTTATCCTTAGTCCATATTAATCGTAATCTGGATAACTTTCGAGTGTTATAAGACTCACAAAAAAAACCGTTCACACACAATACTCATACTCTTTAACTTAGTATCAAACCCGTCTGGTTCTCTCAGTGCGGCGAGCAGCCTGTGGCGTGCACTTAATCAAATCTGTTTTTAGGTTGTTGCGGACAATAAAAATGAAAAAGCACTTTGAGCTTATCGACAAGCCGACATTTTTCGGCGCGTTAGTATTACTGTTTTCTGTGGTTCTCCCCTTACTGGTATTTCCTGAACAAGGGGCGCAATGGATTGCGGTAGCTAAAACGTTTATGACAGACAAATTAGGCTTTGCCTATTTAGGTCTGGGATTGGCTGCTTTTTTCTTCATGATCTATATCGTGTTTTCAGATATCGGCCAAATCAAACTGGGCGATCCTGATGAAAAGCCTGAATTCGCACTGGCGTCTTGGGCGGCTATGCTATTTTGTGGTGGTATCGGTGCCAGTATTCTTTACTGGGGTACCATTGAGTGGGCTTATTACTACCAAAACCCACCTTTCCAGCTAGAAGCGGGAAGTGAAGAAGCGGTGCGTTGGGCGGCAACCTACGGCTTGTTTCATTGGGGACCAATCGCTTGGTGTATCTATATGATCCCAGCTATTCCAATTGCTTATTTCTTCTATGTGCGTAAACAGCCTGTACTTAAGGTATCAGCTGCGCTTATGCCTGTAATTGGCGAAGCAAATAGTTTTGGTAAATTGGGTAAAGTCATCGATATTCTATTTATCTTCGGTCTTTTAGGCGGCGCGGCAACCACGTTAGGTTTAGCGGCCCCTTTGATCAACGAAGGTATTAGCTACTTGTTTGGCATTCCAGCCTCGACGGGTAGTCAAATTGGCGTGTTGATGGTGTGTACGGCCATCTTTGCTTATTCATCTTATATGGGGATGGATAAAGGCATCAAGATCTTGAGTAATATCAACTTCTGGGGTGCGTTAGCTTTACTGCTGTTTGTATTGGTTTGTGGCCCAACAATCTTCATGTTGGAAACCGGACTAGATTCTATCGGTCGTATGTTGTCTAACTTCTTTGTTATGGCGACTTGGGCTGAACCTTTTGGTGGTATGGGAACCTTTGAGGATACACACTTTCCACAAGATTGGACCATTTTTTACTGGGCGTGGTGGTTAGTATTTGCACCGAGTATGGGTCTATTCGTTGCGCGTATTTCTCGTGGTAGAACAATCAAGCAGATGGTATCGGGTGCGGTGTTCTTCGGTTCACTCGGTTGTTCATTGTACTTCATCATCCTAGGTAACTACGGTTTATCGTTGCAGCTATCTGGACAGCTTGATGTGGTTAGCATTCTTAATGCTGAGGGCGCGACTCGCGCGATCTTCGCGATTTTAGAAACACTGCCGTTTAGCACTGTCGTCATCGCACTATTTACGCTGTTATGTGTGATTTTTACCGCCACCACGTTTGACTCGATTTCTTATATTCTGGCGTCGGTTGTACAAACCAATGTGACCGAAGATCCGATGCGTTGGAACCGTTTGTTCTGGGCATTCACCTTGTCATTAATGCCGTCGGCCCTATTGTTTATGGGCGGCTTGGCAACCTTGCAAACTGCGGCGATTGTGGGTGGTTTACCGCTATTGATTATCGCAGTTATGTTGATGATCTCAGGCGTTAAAGCCGCGACTTTAGACTTAGCGCATCAAGATGATTATGTCGATCCGGTGATCAATATTTCTGATCTGCCAGATGTTGATCCTTGGAGTAAAGAAGGTCAGGCATTGGCACGTTTTGAAGGACTACGTGATAACGCGATTGAAGCGGCTGAACTTGAGCGTGAAGCTAACGATGCTATCTGGGAGCTGAAAAAGCAATTGCGTAGAGAAGCGCTGGCACGCGGAGAGTCGAGTGTTGAGCTAGGTGACGCACCCGACGAGATTATCGAGCAGCTACGCCAGTTAACAGATGATTCGATGAAAGCTAAACAGGCTAAGTTAGAAGCGTCACAACTAGCGCAGGAAGCGCGAGTTGGCTTTGATACGCTTATGCGTGAGAAGGAGCAAGAGGAAGCCTTGCAGGCTCAGGAAGATGTGAAGTTAGCGATTCAAGCGCGACTAAATACTCCTAGCTAAGTAAGCATATTGTTAGCGCTGCTTAGCATGTTAGCTCAATGCCAGTAAAAGGAACTACGGGTATAGAGCGTCAAACTCAAGAGACAAAAAAGCCGCTGATTAGCGGCTTTTTTTATTAATAAAGTATTGATAATGAACGAATTATCTCATTGTGACGAACTCTTCAGCACCCGTTGGGTGGATAGCCACAACAGCATCAAAGTCCGCTTTGGTTGCGCCCATCTTCATCGCAACGCCAAAACCTTGTAAAATTTCATCCATGCCGTAACCAATACCGTGAATACCCACAACTTTTTGGTCGTCGCCTGCACAAACTAGTTTCATCTTGCACGCTTGGCGATGAGCCGTTACCGCAGTGTACATTGAAGTAAAACCTGAGGTATAAACCGTCACATTGTCTTCGCCGAATTGGGCATTAGCTTCTGGCTCGGTTAAGCCCATAGTGCCAATGGCTGGGTGACTAAATACTACGGTTGGAATTAGGTTGTAGTCCATCTTGGCATCTGTCATGCCGTTGAATAAGCGCTCAGACAGCAGGCGACCCGCTTTAACGGCAACTGGGGTTAGCTCAACACCGCCAGCCATAATGTCGCCCACACAGTAGATGCCAGCGTCTGTGGTGTTTTGCTGCTCATCGGTGATCACATAACCTTTGGCATCTAACTTAACGTTAGTGTTTTCAAGGCCGATATTGCCTGTCGACGGCAGGCGGCCAATAGCCCAAATGAGGCAATCAACATCGTAGCTTTCGCCATTTTCAATCTTAAGCGTTAAACTGCCATCATCATTTTTGGTGACCGACTCTGGCGTGCTGTGAGTGTGTAGAGTTGGGCCGTCAATCGCCATCGACTCCATTAATGCTTCGCTTAGCATTGGGTCGAAATTACGTAGTGGTGCATGCTTACGTACAAATAGGTGGGTGTCGCTGCCAAGTGCTTGCAGTACGCCTGCCACTTCAACCGCAATGTAGCCTGCGCCGACAACGGCAACACGCTTAGGCTGCTCTGCTAATGCGAAGAAACCGTCAGAGTCGATACCGTGCTCGGCACCAGGAATATTTGGAATGGTTGCTGCGCCGCCAGTTGCGATCAAAATGTTATCGGCCGTGTAATGCTCACCGTTGACTTCGATGGTGCTTTTATCAACGAAACGACCGTAACCGCGTACTAGGGTAACGCCGTTGCTTTCAAGGCCTCTGTCGTAAGAGCCATGAATACGGTCGATATAGGCTTCGCGGCTGGCAACTAATGTGCTCCAGTCAAACTTGTTGACGGTAACGTCAAAGCCATAGTCTTTGGCGTACAGGTGCATGGCTTCAGCGACTTGCGCGCCGTACCACATCACTTTTTTAGGCACACAACCCACATTGACACATGTGCCGCCGAGCTCTTTGGCTTCGATAAGCAGAACCTTGGCGCCACGCATAGCCGCTCTGTTAGCCGATGCAATACCGCCACTACCAGCGCCAAGACAGATATAATCAAAATGTTGAGCCATGTGTATCTCCAATAAAGTTGCGAACTGTTGGACAAAAGCAGATGAGTGGGGCTTTTGTACCTGTAATTATGATTAATCCGTGGGTTGTTTAAATCCGATAAACAAGCAATCACGAATTAATTTATTGGCTTTGTGCCAGTTCAAGAACGAACCATTGTAGAGGGAAAAATTTGATCCAGCTAGCCCTATAAATTATGAGCTAGATGACTTAAGTTTAGCGTTTTGAAAGCCCGCATCATTGGCAATGCTATCGGGGGCGGTGGCTGCGTTTAAGTTGTTTGTGTTAGCGTTTATGCTGACAGTTTCCGTGGTCACTCTGATCCGGTCCCTCGGCGCCGCATTTCATGCATTCCCATTCGCCTTGTCTGACGCTTAACTCTTGTTGGTGGTGGCGATTGCGTGAGTTGACTCCAGAGCTTAAGTTGCGCTCTAGGCTGTTCATGCGGCCATTAAGCCAGCGACAACCAGGATCGTTGGCTACCTTGCTGCGACTGGCAAGTTGTTGTTTACGGCTTTGAGGTTTGGCTTTTTTTGTTTTGTTAGTCTTGCTGTTTTTAGCATTGGCTGGCGAAAAGGCTGCAATGGCGGGGGCTGAGTAATTAAAGTGACTCCGGGTTTCGCTGGGGACAGTTATCGGCTGTCCTTTATCATTAAGGACGCTGCCTAAGTCGAGTGAAGGCCTATCTTGTTCATTGTGAGAATTAGGCTTATTGCGAGAGGTTGGTTTACTGCTAGAGATAAGCTCACTGCAATAGCTTGTCTGGCTATATAAGATGATAAGTGTGGCTATCAATAGACGAGATAGAAGTAACATTCCCTGTTCCTCTGTAGCAAGATTAGCGTCCGTGTAATCTCATATGTGTTTGTATCAGTGTTCGTATCGGGATATTGAATTGCTCCAGCTTGAATAAGTGTTATCAAGCAAGAGCACAAGCGGTTAGCTGCTCAGTAATGAGTATAGCTGACAATATTTTTTCAGTGCGGCTTGCTTGGGTTTATTCATAGCGACCCGCTAGGTGTTATTAACGGTATCGCCTAGAAATTCCAGCTCAGGTGCAGGCCTGCAAAGGTTTCATCTAGGCTGCCCGTAATGCCATCATTACGCGCTTCTAACTTTATGTCTTCTTGAGCTATGGTGTGGCTGATATGACCTGATAAGACAAGGTTATTAGGCAGTTGGTATTCGGCTTCAACACCAAACTGAAAATGGTTCGGGCCATCATGTTCTTCGGTGACGTATTGAAAGTCAAAGCTTTGGGTGACATATGGACTAACCGTTAAGCCTTCGGCCAACTCCCAATTGCTATGCAGGCTGACTTCAACAAAATAGCCTGCAGCTTCGGTAGAATAGGTGTAACTCACAGAAGGAATTAACCACTCAACAGCTGTGTATTCCAATGAGCTAAACAGTTCATTGTCATGGGCGCGCTCGTCGCCATAAAACTCTAAACGCTGATAGCCGACGCTACCGCTTAAGTTTTCGCTGAGCTGAAAACCATATTCAATACCAAAGTTCCATTCGATATAGTTTTGGCTGTCCCCACGACCTACGCTGGCATACAGATTAAGGTTATCTTTTTGTACTGCGGCAGTCGCCCAGTAAATGCCACCTTTGTCTAGGTTATTACGGCCTTCTGAGATGTATTTTGAGTCCCAGCCTAGATCGATAAGCCCCTGAACTTGTCCGCTATCATCAAGTGCTCGCTTTTCGATGATTTTAGTATTGTGCGAATCATCGATATTGGGCGCTTCATCAGCAAAGGCAGCAGTACTGATTAATAACGACAATAAGACTGTGCATCGGCTCGTTTTTATCATGTGTGAACTCAAAATTTTGGCGAAAGAAATTGACCTCTCGCATACTAGATTTAAACGCAAGAATGTAAATGATAATGGCTCGTATTTGCGATCTGGTTTGCAGTATCGTTAGCGCATAAAATTTGTGCTGAAAAGTTTGACTTTCGTCATGGTAAATCGATTTTCCAGCTGTTAGAGCTGACAATCTTTACAAAGAATTATGGGCTAAATATTGAATAAGGCCTCATTAGCCCTTATCTCTTAAGTATCAACATAGAATGTTAAGGAATCATCAATGAGCAATCCTTTGCTAAACAGCAACAAGCTACCGCCTTTTTCAAGTATTAAGCCAGAACATATTCAGCCAGCTGTCGAGCAAGGTATTGACGATTGTCGTCAAAAGATCGAACAAGTATTGGCTAACCAAGATCCGTTTACCTGGGACAATTTAGTTGCACCGCTAGAAGAGGTTGATGATCAACTGGGTAAAATCTGGTCACCTATTTCGCACATGAATTCGGTTGTTAGCAGCGAAGAGTGGCGTAAAGCCCATGATGCTTGTCTACCATTACTGTCTGAGTACGGTACATTTGTGGGTCAGCATCAGGGGCTTTATGAAGCCTACAAGTCACTTGCTGAGTCGGCAGGGTTTGCTCACTACTCCCAGGCGCAGAAGAAGTTGATTGAAAATAGTCTACGCGACTTTGAATTATCAGGTATTGGCTTAAGCGATAGTGACAAGTTGCGTTACGGCGAGCTTGTGAAGCGAATGTCAGAGCTAACCAGTCAGTTTTCTAATCAGTTATTAGATGCCACGCAGGCTTGGACTAAGCTTATCACCGATGAAGCAGAGCTTAACGGTTTGCCTGAGTCAGCTGTTGCGGCAGCAAAGGCAATGGCTGAAGCAAAAGAGTTAGATGGTTGGTTATTTACACTAGATTTTCCATCATACCTACCTGTGATGACTTACAGTGAAAACCGCGAACTGCGCGAAGAGTGTTATCGCGCTTTCGTTACGCGTGCATCGGATCAAGGTCCTAATGCCGGTGAGTTTGATAATGGCCCATTAATGGATGAAATTTTGGCTTTGCGCCATGAGCTTGCAAATCTGCTTGGTTTCGACAGTTACGCGCATAAGTCATTAGCGACTAAGATGGCAGAGTCTCCTGTGCAAGTACTCGACTTTTTAACCGAACTTGGTGCTCGCTCTAAGACTCAAGGTGAGACTGAGCTTGCAGAGCTAACTGAATTTGCAGAGAAAGAGTGCGGTGTAACTGAACTTGAGGCTTGGGATCTAAGTTTCTACGCTGAAAAGCTTAAGCATCATAGATATGAGATCTCGCAAGAGTTACTGCGCCCTTATTTCCCTGAAGACAAAGTCTTATCAGGTTTGTTCTATACCGTATCGCGCCTATTTGGCCTAAAGGTTGAAGAGCAAAAAGAGTTTGATACTTATCATAAAGACGTACGCTTTTTTAATATCACTGACAGCAATAATGAGCATCGTGGTAGTTTTTATCTCGACCTTTATGCTCGTGAAGGTAAACGTGGCGGTGCTTGGATGGATGATTGCCGAGCGCGTCGCATGACAGAAAATGGCTTACAAGATCCTGTGGCTTATTTAACCTGTAACTTCAATGCGCCAGTGGCAGGTAAGCCTGCACTGTTTACCCATGACGAAGTCACGACTCTGTTCCATGAGTTTGGCCATGGTATTCACCATATGCTGACTAAGATTGATGTGGGTGGCGTGTCGGGTATTAGCGGTGTGCCTTGGGATGCGGTTGAGTTGCCTAGTCAGTTTATGGAGAACTGGTGTTATGAGGAGGAAGCCTTAGCTGAGATCTCTGGTCACTATGAAACAGGCGAGCCTTTACCAAAAGCCATGTTAGATAAGATGCTAGCGGCGAAGAACTTCCAGTCAGGCATGATGATGTTGCGCCAGCTTGAGTTCTCACTGTTCGATTTTAAGATGCACCTTGAGTTTGACCCAGCTAAAGGCGCTGAAATTCAACAAAAGTTAGATGAAGTACGTGAGCAAATTGCAGTGATCAAGGCCGCTGAGTTTAACCGTTTCCAGCATAGTTTTGCCCACATCTTTGCCGGTGGTTATGCGGCAGGTTATTACAGCTATAAGTGGGCCGAAGTCCTTTCTGCTGATGCATTCTCACTGTTCGAAGAGCAGGGGATCTTTAACCCTGAAACAGGTAAGCGCTTCCTAGAAAATATCTTAGAGATGGGCGGTAGCGAGGAGCCTATGGAGCTATTTAAGCGTTTCCGTGGTCGTGAACCGCAAACTGACGCTTTGCTTAGACATAGCGGTATTACCGGTTAGTCATTAACTGGCAAGATCATTAAAGGCGCTTTTAGCGCCTTTTTTATTTGAGCTGGTTCACACTTGTGATCTGGTATGACCTCTGTTAGCCTTTCGGCTCTTTCCAAGGATGTTAGGTGGTATTGTCAATGAATCTGTATTTTAGGCTATTTTGGTTATTTTTATGGCGTACGCGTCATTGTCAAAAAATCGGATTTTTAGACACCAGCACATTGTCATATCGCGCCCTGCCAAGTGACTGCGATGTTAACTTTCATCTTACCAATTCTCGTTACCCGGCTTTTATGGATCTTGCTCGCACCTACATGATGGCGGAGATGGGATTTTTGAAACGATTTTTAAAGTTAGGTTGGATGCCGATCGTCAATGCGGCGGAGTTCACCTACATTCGCGATATTAAGCCGTTCGCTAAGTTTGAAATTGAAACCAAGCTGGTGGGCTGGGATGAAAAGTATTTTTATATTGAGCAGCGTTTCGTTAGCGAGCGAGGCTTACATTGCATTGCCCATGTACGCGGGGTGTTTGTCTGTAAAGGTAAGCAAGTTGCCATAACCACCATGCTGGAAGAGGTTGGCTTTACGCAACCGGCGCCGCCAATGCCAGCAGAGGTGGTCAAATGGAAAGCATTTTTACAGCTTAAGAAAGAATGTAATTTACCAGTTAAGCCGAGTGAGACGATAGAATTTAAAGCGGCCAGCTAAGTGCCGTTAGTTGTTAGCTACTAAGTGCTGTTAGTCGCTAACTGCAGTCAGCGCCACTGAGCTAGGTATGACTAAAGCGCTCACTTTGGCCTAATGTGGCGTGAGTGAGCTCTATCTCTTCGATGGTTTGCACTACAGACCCCCTTAGTTTTGCCTGGATCCAGTAGCGACCAATATGCTGATAATCGAGCAGGTGTAGTTTCTTTTCTAAGGTTTTCAAGCAGGGGATCAGCGCGCAGTCTGCCAAGGTAAAACTGTCACCACATACCCAATGGTTGCTCGCGAGTCGCTTATCGAACTCTTCCAATATCGCAAGCACCGCTTTTTCTAAATGTTTGGTGTAAATCTGATCATGGCTGGTCTCGCGGGCCTGTAACCACTCTTCAATGCTTCTGTCTAATCGATTATCGCTGAGTCTGTCGTAGAACCTGACATATAAGGCTTGCATCTTGTCGATAGGAATAAGCTGGGTGCCAGAGCTGATATAGTTATCCAGATACTCGATAATGATGCTGGCATCGCTAAAAGACTCCCCAGACTTGAGTTGCAAAGTAGGGAGCTGCCCTGACGGGTAAAGACGAATAAAATTGCGTCGATGAAAAACATCAGTGAGATCTATGACGTGCGGATAAAAATTTGCCTGTTTTTCATAGAGGGCGATAAGTGTTTTTTGTGACTGGCGCGCCAGTGGGTGGTAATACAGATCCATATCCAATATCGGTTCGTAATTTTAAGGATTACTATTAACCTTAGTCGCTAACCCTTGGACTCTCAATGCTGCAGACTCTGGCTTGAGGCCGATAGCTGTGTGATTGGGATAAAGCATCGGGTCACATCGATCGTTTAGTGAATATAAGCAAAAGGTTAATCCGTTAGCGATAGAGTTTAAATAACGAGAGAGAATATGAGCCAAATCGAAAAGTTTGCTGCTATTTACGCTAGAGCATCACAGCGAAAGGGCGGGGATGAAGGACTAGAAGCGCTGCTACCAGGCAGTTTGTCACCTCAAGAGTTGACTCAATATAGTGATGCACAATTGCTATCTGAACTCAGCAAAAAGGTGTTTCAAAGTGGCTTCGTATGGCGGATTGTAGAAGCTAAGTGGCCTGAATATGAGCAGGCCTTTTTCGGTTTCGAGCCCTTTAAGGTATTGATGTTGTCTCCAGAGCAGCTACAAGAACGCGCCAGTGATCCCAAGTTAATACGTCACCTTAAAAAAACCATGGCGATCTATGACAATGCTCATATGGTCAACGATCTTGCGGCTATGCACGGCAGTTTTGCTCGATTTATTGCAGACTGGCCGAGCGATAATATCACCGGACTCTGGGCTGAACTTAAACGCAAAGGCACTCGTCTTGGGGGCAACACCGGTCCTTATTTTTTGCGCGCTATGGGCAAAGATACCTTTTTGTTAACCAATGACGTACAAGGCTATTTAAAGAGTCAAGGTCTAGTGGATTATGGCTTTAGCTCAAAAGCTGGATTAAAGCAGGTGCAAGATGTGTTTAATCATTGGCAACAAGAGTCAGGGCGCAGTCTAGCCGATATCAGTAGAGTCTTAGCTTGCAGTGTTGGCGATAATCGAATTTAAGCTTCAACCTGATTATTTTTGATTTAATCTTGTTGACATAAAATCCTTATAAATTAAATGTTAATGCTGTTCCGATGTTAATGTGGCCCGCGATGCACAGGCTTGCCTTAACCTGGGGTTAACATGTTTTGCTTGTTATTACTCTTGTTAACATCTGGTAAACACATGCAGCTGATTTCATGCGTAAATTTTCATTAACTTACAATTTAAACTGGGAGTTTTTCTTGTTGACTCGCGGACATTGTGAGATAAAGGTCCGTTATATATTTGACAAAAAATTATGCTTCCAAAGGTGGGTTTGACGGCACTTTCTGCTTTCAAAAATTTGATTACCGAGTAGATGGCTTTTATTAGGAGTTCTCATGCGGCAAATAGTGAAAATTGCCTCTGTTTTAAGTGTGGCGTTATGGATAAGTGGCTGTGAGCAAAAACCTGAACAAGGGCCTCAGCAGCGTGGACCAATGGAAGTCGGTACGATAACTATCGCCACTAAACCTCAATCAATTATGGTTGAATTACCGGGCCGTAGTAAGTCTTATTTGGAAGCGGAAGTACGTCCACAGGTAAGCGGTATTATTATGGAACGCGGCTTTGTTGAAGGTAGAGATGTCGAGAAAGGACAATCTCTATATCAAATAGAGCCATCGACCTATGAAGCTGCACTGGTGAGTGCCAAGGCTGATCTTACTAGTGCAGAAGCTGGCTTAGTATCGGCTAAAGCAAAGGCACAGCGTTTTGAGAAGCTAGTAGAGCTTAATTCAATCAGTGAACAAGATTATGATGAAGCAGATGCGGCTTACAAAGAAGCATTAGCGCGTGTAACGGTTGCTAAAGCGGCAATCAATACTGCACAAATTAATCTAGAGTACACCAAAGTAACAGCGCCAATCTCTGGTCGTATTGGTAAGTCTGACGTGACTGCTGGTGCACTTGTTACTGCAAATCAGAGCCAAACATTGGCGACGATTCAGCAACTTGACCCAATGAATATTGATATCGCTCAATCGAGCACGCAGATGTTGCGTCTTAAGTCTCAACTAAAGCGTGGTCAAATTGAAGCAGCAGCTAATGCCAATGTTGAGCTGATCCTTGAAGACGGTACGCCTTATGGTCAAACCGGTGTGTTGCAGTTCTCTGAAGTGACAGTAAACGAAAACACAGGTTCAGTAATTATCCGTGCAGAGTTTCCTAACCCTGACGGTGTGTTGATGCCAGGCATGTATGTGCGTGCGGTATTAAACACAGGTACCGATCCTGAAGCGATTTTAGTGCCGCAAAGAGCGATTACCCGTAATACCAAGGGTGAAGCCGTTGCTATGGTTATCGAAGATGGCAAGGTTGCTGCGCGTATCGTTACTACGGCAGAGGTTATTGATAACCAATGGCGTATTACCAGCGGTCTTAAAGCCGGTGATGAGCTAATCGTTGAAGGCCTGCAAAAAATTCGTCCGGGTGCCCCTGTTAAAGCGGGTCCTTTGGTTGCTGATAAGAAACCTGAAACACAACAGAAATAGGGCAGAGTTATGGCACGTTTCTTTATCGATCGCCCAATTTTTGCATGGGTGATCGCTATTATTGTGATGCTGGCAGGTGTGCTCTCTATTGTGGGCCTACCCGTATCTCAGTACCCGAGTATTGCACCGCCGTCGGTTGTGGTTAGTGCTGTTTATCCTGGTGCGTCGGCTAAGACAATGGAAGACTCGGTAACTCAGGTTATTGAGCAGCGAATGACTGGTCTTGACAACCTTCGCTACATTTCATCGACCAGCGATAGCTTTGGTAATGCGCAAATTACCTTAACCTTTAACGCCGAAGCCGATCCTGATATCGCGCAGGTACAGGTGCAAAACAAGTTACAGCTTGCTCTGCCTCTACTACCGCAGGAAGTTCAGGCGCAAGGTGTTAACGTAACTAAGTCGAGCGCGGGTTTCTTGATGGTAGCCGCCTTCGTATCTGAAGACGGTTCACTGGATAAAAACGATATTGCCGATTACGTGGGCTCTAATATTCAGGATCCGCTAAGCCGTGTTCCGGGTGTGGGTACCATTGAGCTATTTGGTGCCCAGTACGCGATGCGTATCTGGCTTGATCCATTAAAGCTGACGCAATATAACCTAACCAGCCAAGATATTATTAGCTCTATCAGAGAGCAAAATGCGCAGGTATCGGCAGGTCAGTTAGGTGGTGCGCCATCGTTACCAGGCCAAGAGCTAAACGCGACTGTATCGGCTCAGAGCCGACTACAAACCGCTGAGCAGTTCCAAAAGATCATCATTAAAGCCGATACATCGGGCGCGAAAGTGTTCCTAGAAGATGTGGCTCGTGTTGAACTGGGCGCTGAAAGCTATGCAGTTGAGTCATTTTATAATGGCAAACCTGCAGCGGGTATCGGTATTCAGCTAGCAACGGGTGCAAACGCACTGGCGACTGCTGAAGGTGTACGTGCCAAGATTGCAGAGATGATGCCTTTCTTCCCTGAAGGGATGGAAGTGGTTTATCCCTACGACACCACGCCATTTGTTGAGAAATCAATTGAAGGTGTTGTGCATACGCTGCTTGAAGCAGTGGTATTAGTGTTCTTGATCATGTACCTGTTCTTACAGAACTTCCGTGCAACACTGATTCCAACCATTGCGGTACCTGTTGTACTTTTAGGTACCTTTGCGGTGTTGGCTGCAGCCGGCTTCTCTATTAACACCTTAACCATGTTCGCTATGGTACTGGCTATTGGTCTTCTGGTAGATGACGCGATTGTGGTGGTGGAGAACGTTGAGCGTGTGATGCAAGAAGAGGGCCTCAGTCCAATTGAGGCCACTAAGAAGTCGATGGATCAGATCACCGGCGCGCTGGTGGGTATTGGTCTAACACTGTCTGCAGTATTCGTACCTATGGCATTTATGTCTGGCTCAACGGGTGTGATTTACCGTCAGTTCTCAATCACGATTGTGTCGGCGATGGCATTGTCTGTGATGGTTGCGATTATCCTGACTCCTGCACTTTGTGCCACCATGCTTAAGCCGATTGCTAAAGGTGATAGCCATGCAAAAACCGGTTTCTTCGGTTGGTTTAACCGTAAGTTTGATGCGCTAACCTCTCGTTATGAAGCGAGTGTGGCGGCGATGATCAAGCGTGTAGGTCGAACTATGATGGTGTACCTAGCGATCACGGTTGCTGTGGGTTGGATCTTTATGCGTATGCCTACAGCATTCCTACCGGATGAAGACCAAGGGATCTTGTTTACTCAGGCTATTTTGCCAGTTAACTCGACTCAGCAAGAAACGAAAGAAGTACTTGAAAGAGTGTCTGACTTTTATCTAGAAGATGAAAGTGCCAGCGTTAAATCAGTATTTGCGGTTTCGGGCTTTAGTTTCGCCGGTAATGGCCAAAACATGGGTATTGCGTTCGTTGGTCTTAAAGACTGGTCTGAGCGTACTGAGCCTGGTCAAGACGTACAGTCGGTTGCAAATCGTGCCATGGGCATGTTCTCGCAGATGAAGGAAGCTTTCGTGTTTGCCTTCGTACCGCCAGCGGTAATCGAATTGGGTACCGCTAACGGTTTCGACTTCTACCTGCAGGATAAGAATGGCCAAGGTCATGACAAGCTAGTCGCAGCGCGTAATATGTTGCTGGGTATGGCGGCGCAGAATCCAAACCTAGTGGGCGTTCGTCCAAATGGTCAAGAAGATGCACCACTTTACCAGGTACATATAGACCATGGTAAGTTGCGAGCTTTAGGTATCGATATTGAGTCGGTTAACAGCGTGCTCGGCACTGCCTGGGGTGGTAACTACGTAAACGACTTTATTGATCGTGGCCGTATTAAGAAAGTATACGTTCAAGGTGAAGCTGAATATCGTATGCAGCCAGAAGATCTTGATTCTTGGTATGTACGCAACTCTAAAGGCGAGATGGTTCCTTTCTCAGCCTTTGCTTCAGGCACCTGGGGCTATGGTTCTCCACGTCTAGAGCGTTTCAACGGCCTACCAGCGATGAATATTCAAGGTGGTACAGCGGAAGGTTACAGTACTGGTGCGGCGATGGATGATATCGAAGCCATGGTTAAGAAGCTGCCGCCAGGATTTGGTATCGAGTGGAACGGTCTTTCTTATGAAGAACGTCTATCTGGTAACCAAGCGCCAATGCTATATGCTTTGTCTATCGTGGTGGTATTCCTCGTACTAGCAGCGCTTTATGAAAGCTGGTCAGTTCCATTTGCGGTTATCCTGGTTGTGCCTCTGGGTATTATTGGTGCGCTACTTGCGATGAATGGTCGTGGTTTACCAAACGACGTATTCTTCCAGGTGGGTCTACTGACAACCGTAGGTCTAGCGACCAAGAACGCCATCTTGATTGTAGAATTTGCTAAAGAGTTCTACGAGAAAGGCGCTGGTCTTGTTGAAGCAACACTACACGCGGTTCGAGTGCGTCTACGTCCAATTTTGATGACGTCTCTAGCATTCGGTTTAGGTGTTGTGCCGCTAGCGATTAGTAATGGTGTAGGCTCTGGTAGCCAGAATGCTATTGGTACATCGGTACTAGGCGGTATGATGAGCTCGACCTTTATGGGGATCTTCTTTATCCCAATCTTCTTCGTGATTGTTGAGCGTATCTTCAGTAAGCGCGAACGAGATGCAGCTAAAGCGATTAAAGCAGAAGGCAGAGCAGCTAAAGCGGAAGCTAAGGCAGCGAAAGCTAACAAATAACCTTAGGGTTAAATCGTTAACGCGCTAAGACTAAAAAGCCCAGCATCTGCTGGGCTTTTTGTTGTCTTTAAGATAGAGCGCTCGCAGGCTCGCTGCGAGGACGGTGCTGCGCACCTACTAGGACCTAGGTTCTAGGACGCCAACAAGTTGGCTGCTAGGAAAAGCTAACAGCTTAAAAGCTAAAGCCTACTCGTAGTACTTGGAATCTTTTGGTTGTTGCTTTCCTAGGGCCTAGCACCTCGCACCTAGGACCTATCTTTTAATCTTTCCGTCTTGGCCTTTTCTAGAAGCGACAAGGTCGCGCTCTCGCAGGGCGAAGCCCGATCTCGTTTCTGCTTTTCCTACAATCTGTGTCGTACCGGGCAGCTTAGTAACAGCTCATCGTTATCGAGTGCGCGCACTTGGCACTCGGTGTCTGTGATTAAGCCGTATGAAGCTCGACCATCATTGCGTGGAATTGTGGTTGAACCTGGGTTGAACAGCAGTATATTGTCGCGATATTCAGCAACCGGTATGTGAGTATGGCCATAGACGAGTCCATCACCCGTTTGAAGTGCTGGCAGTTTGTCAGGGCTATAAATATGGCCGTGGGTCAGGAATAGACGCATTTGTGGTAGTAATACCTGAGCAAAGCTTGCGCTCATTGGAAATAGCAGCAGCATCTGGTCGACTTCACTGTCGCAATTGCCGCGAACTGCGATGATTTTATCTGCATAGAGATTCAGCGCTTCAGCTACTGCAACGGGATCATAGCCTTCTGGAATGGCGTTACGAGGGCCGTGATTAAGCAGATCTCCAAGCAAAACAAGATAACGTGCGTTGGATTGTTCAAACCGGGCCAACATGGCTTGCGTGGCTGAAAGGGAACCGTGTAAATCAGAGGCGATAAAGAGTTTCATAAACTATGCCTAGAGAGATAAAACAGCTGCTAAATATAACCCTGTTACTCGATAAATCTAGTAATTAATTAGATTTAATGACAAAAAAGCGATGGATCAATTTGGGTGAACTAAAATAACAACTAACTATTATGGTGAAGCCGTTTTCTTCCTCCTTAGCCGTAATGATTAGCGCTAGCCAAGGTTGTTACCGAATTAAATATTCCCGAATTAATAGAGGCAATATGATGCAGAGTTTCTTTGAACTAATCTTGCATGTTCTTAGTACCTTAAGTGGTATGGTGTGGCAAATTTATTGGCCGCTGGCCTTTGGTTTAATGCTGTCGTCTGTACTGCGTAATATTTTGCCCCTTGATGTCGTTGTAAAGCACTTAGGCAGAACCAATGGAACCAGCCTCCTGCTTACCACGCTTTTGGGGATGGTCTCGTCTTCTTGTTCATATGCTGCGGCCTCACTGTCTAAAACACTACTGATTAAACACGCTACATTGCCTAATGCCATGGCTTTTTTAGTGGCAAGTACCAATCTGATTTTGGAAATGTTTATCGTCTTAGTGTCGTTGCTTGGTTGGCAGTTTTTGTGGGGTGAGATAATCGGCGGCCTGTTACTTATTGTCATAGTGGGCTTTATTTTCCGTTTCTATCCTAAAGAGCAGTCTCGGGCATTACGTGACAAGTTGTTGGCTGAAGAGAAAGGTGTTTCGACTGAAATGAAATGTGGTGAGACCATGCCCGGTATGGCTGCTGCAAGTTCAACATCAACCTCAGCCGCTAACCCAAGTCCAATCGCTAGTCCAGCCCCTAGCTCAAGTTCAAGCTCAAACGTAAACAAGAGCGCTACAGAGATGAAGTGCGGTGCAGATATGCCTGAAATGGCTAAAGCAGACCCAAGCACTGGGCCTACTCCAAGCTCAACCCCTGGTTCAAACGCAAACAAGAGCGCTAAAGAGATGAAGTGCGGCGCAGGGAAATGTGGTGCGGATATGTCAGGCTCTAGTGCGGCACATAATGCGGCGGAGCCGAGTTATATGGACAAGGTTCGTCGCAGTGCGGGTTACTTCTGCATGGATATCGGCATGATAGGTAAAGATATCGTTATTGGGGTGGTCATTTCTTCGGTATTGATTGCATTAGTGCCTGCAGACTGGTGGCGAGAGTTGTTTATCAGTAGTCAGACTAGCCTGCCCGCATGGATACATTCCTTATTAGATGTACTCATAGGTATCTTTGTGGCTGTGATTGCCTATGTATGCTCTGTTGGTAACTTATTATTGGCGGCAGCCTTGTGGCACGGCGGTATTTCATTTGGTGGTGTAATGGGCTTTATTTTGGCTGATGTGCTAACTATTCCTATGCTGCGAGTGTATGCCAAATATTACGGCACCAAACCTGCACGTTGGATGGGAGCGCTGTTATTTTTGAGCATACTGGCGACAGGGATTATTATTGATTTAATTTATATGCATGTGGATTGGTCAGCGTCGAAGGAAGCCATTCGTACTTTGCATCAAAGCGGCTTTGGTTGGAATTTCACTACCATGATGAATGTTATTTTTGTCCCGCTATCGATTTGGTATTACCGTTTAGGTAAGAGCTAGGAAGGTACTAGGTTCTAGATACTAGGGCGTTCGCAAGCTCACTTCTAGGAGATAGATCCTAGGACGTTCGCAAGCTTACTTCTAGGAGATAGATCCTAGGACGTTCGCAAGCTCACTGCGAGGACGCCAACAAGTTGGCTGCTAGGAAAAGCGTAAAGATAACAGCGTTACATCTTTGCTTTACTGTCTCAGCTTTTCCTAGGGCCTAGAACCTCGCACCTAGGATCTATGTTTTAAGCTTTACTGTCTCAGCTTTTCCTAGGACCTAGTACCTCGAACCTAGGTCCTATCTTTTACCTTCTAAGGCGTATAATACGTGGCAGCTCCAGGACCTACTGGCAGGCCAAATACAAACACCCAAAGAAAGAAGAAACAGGTCCATCCGATAAAGAACACAATCGAGTATGGCAGCATGGTGGCTACCAAGGTTCCTATCCCGAGGTTTTTCTTATACTGAGATGCGACGGCCAAGATCAGGCCAAAGTAACTCATCATCGGGGTGATAAGGTTGGTCACCGAATCACCGATTCGATAAGCCGCTTGAATAGTTTCTGGTGCGTAACCTACCAACATCAACATAGGTACAAAGATAGGCGCGGTAACGGCCCACTGTGCAGAGGCGCTGCCGAGCATCAAGTTGATAAAGCCACACATCATAATAAACAGCACAAATACTAATGGTCCGGTTAAGCCGACTGCATTTAAGGCATCTGCGCCAGATACGGCAAGTACTGCGCCTAGATTAGTCCACTTAAAGAAGGCGACAAACTGCGAGGCGAAGAATACCAACACAATATACATCCCCATGCTGCTCATGCTGCTAGACATGGCGTTAATCACATCAATATCGCGCTTCATGGTGCCCACAACACGGCCATAAACGAGGCCTGGAATGGCAAAGCAGATAAAGATAAATGCCACGATCCCCTTTAAGAAAGGAGAGCCGGCCACTAAGCCTGTCTCCTGGTTTCTTAATGGTGCGCCTTCAGGAATGATGGTGAGCGCTAACACTGCTGACATCACCAAAACCGTTAGTCCCGCGACCTTTAATCCTCTCTTTTCTAGAGCGCTAACCGTATCCATTTTCTGCTGGCTAAGATCGATTGCTGCTTCACTCACATCATATTTACCTAACTTAGGCTCAACGATTTTTTCGGTAACGAGTGCGCCAAGGAAAGTGATTAAAAAAGTGGAGACAAACATGAAGTACCAGTTTACTTCGGGGCCTACAAGGTAGTCAGGGTCGATCATCTGCGCCGCAGCTTCAGTGATCCCCGATAGTAATGGGTCTACGGTGCCAAGTAATAAGTTCGCGCTATATCCGCCCGATACGCCAGCAAAAGCGGCTGCGAGTCCGGCAAGTGGGTGGCGACCTAAGGAGTGAAATATCATCGCCGCCATTGGGATTAACACCACGTAACCCAGCTCTGATGCGGTATTAGAGACGATACCGGCAAACACCAACGTGAGGGTGACTAAGCGTTTTGAGGCTCCCATCACGAGTAAGCGCATAGCGGCAGATAGCAGGCCTGAACGGTCAGCTATGCCAACACCAAGTAGGGCAACAAGTACTGTACCTAGTGGGGTGAAGCCTGTGAAATTGGTCACCAAATTCGACACTATCAGCCTTAAGCCTTCGCCGTTCATCAGGCTGACAACATGGATAAGTCCATCGCTATTGCGGCCCGATGCGCCTTCTGGTCTTGGGTCAACAACGGTTAATTCGAAATAGCCTGCTATGCCACTTATTACCACAACAGCAGCACAAAACATGGCAAATAGGGTGATAGGGTGAGGCAGTAAGTTACCGAGTCGCTCAACCACGTTTAGGAAGCGAACAAACCAGCCATTAGGTTTGTTATTGGGAGCTGAGGGGAGATCGTCGGACAAGGGCAAACTATCGCCGTTATTGGTGCTCATAATATCTTCCTTCAAAGTAAGTTCTTTATTTTGTTGTTTTTATTTTAATTTTCTTCGACTCGAGTGACTACAAATGAGCACTGTTTTGTTAAGCCGATGTGGCATGATGGATAAGAAAAATTAATTAAACCTTAAATTGGCTCATTTGTTGTTAGCGTAGTTTGCCGTAATCGTGAGTGCCAGTGCGGCTTTGCAGGATTTTAAACTTGAATTAAGGAGGAGGTATTTAGCGAATTTTAGGCAAAAAAAAGGACTCATTTGAATGAGTCCAAAAGGGATTGATTAACAATATCCGTTGGGATTGAGATTACTATAGCTAGGGTTAGCTGTATCAAAGCTGAATGGGTAAAACGACTTGGGTTAACAGTTGTTAATCTTAGATGTTGCTAAGTGTTTTTAAGTCTAATTCCCTGATATTAGAGGGTTGCGTGCAGTTGTTTAGATAAAAAAAATGGACTCATTTAAATGAGTCCAAAAGGGATAGATATTGGGGGTGTCCGTTAGAAGCGTGATTACTATACCTAATACTATAGCTAAAGTTAGCTGTATCTAGACTGAATAAGTACAGGGTAATGTTGTCGCTCACTTTTATCTGCTGCTTGGTGTGGGCAGTTAGTGGCTGCTTGGCTTAAATGCCCAAAAGAATACAAATAAATAAGTAAGCTCAAAGTTAAATAAAAATACTGATTAGTTTGCCTGTTAGGGCATATTAGTTTGCAAAATACTCGAGATAACTTTTGAGGTGTTCAAAAAACAATAGACTGCTATTTGTGTTTAATCACTGATTATAAACGGTATTAGTTTTTGTGGTGAACAGAGAGTGTACGGCCGCTAAGATTTTACTCTTGCTTGAACCATTAAATGGATAAAGGTGGCATTAGTAGATGTTGAGTTAGCGTTTTTTGACCGAATTTATAAGAGTTTGTTGTGGCTTAGGTTAAAAAGTGACGCTATTGAAGGCTAGCAAATGTCGGTAGAAGCTGGATTTCGTTCCTCAAATAAGTAACAGTAAGAGCCATAAGGAAATAGCGAAGCCATTTTAATAAAAAAAAATAGATAGGAAATACAAATGGAAGGGATATTGTTGGGGTTAGGTCTAGTCGTGATTATTGGCTACTTATGGTATGTGAGCTTAATTAAAAAGCGTAATACGGGACGAGAAGCTTTATCAGGCATAGATGTTCAGCTGAAGAAGCGTTCTAACCTAGTACCTAATATTCTCAAGATCGCACAAAAGTATATGGATCATGAGAAGTCGTTACTAACAGAGATCACCGAGTTACGCACCTTGGCAACTAAGCGCTATAACGATACCGATCCTACAGCCGTTAAATCCCATCTAGAAGTCGCTGAAAAGCTGAATCAAAAAATGTCGCAGTTAATGGTCAGTGTTGAAAATTATCCTGACCTTAAATCAGACAATACCATGCTGCAAGCAATGCAAACCTATAACGAAGTGGAAGCGCAGCTTTCTGCGGCGCGTCGCTTCTATAACTCGGCAGTGTCTGAGCTTAATACTGCAGTTGAAATTTTTCCCGGCTCTATTATTGCCTCAATGGCCAGCGTCAAGGTGATGCCTTTTTATGAAGCCGATGAGGCGTCAACAGCCCCTGTAGATGCCAGTGATTATTTAAAATAACTGATTACTTAAAATAACTGATTATTTTAAGTGACTGATTATTTGAAGTAATTGGGACTTTTCAGTAATAGCCGCAATTCATATCAGCATTGCGGTGATGGCTGTTACTGAGATCATCGGAGTACATGAGTACAATATGAACCTCATTAGTTTTCTTTTTGGCGCATCGATAAAGCCTATCCGTAACAGTAATAATTTAGTTGCCGCCCCTGCTGAGATTGCCGAGTTTAAGCAATACTATCAGCAACACCTTGAGCCCCTGACAAGCAAATTTGAAAATGCGCGTGTTGCCAGTCTGCAGTCTTGTCGTCAGCGTTTATATCTTTGCAGTGCTATTTATCTTAGCGTTGCCGCGCTGGCATTTCTGTTTATGCCTTACTTGAACACTACAGATCCTTTGATGATTTACCTTATCGGGTTAGTGGTGCTAGCGCTGCCGTTTGCCTGGTGGGTGTTTAATCCGATTAAGCATTATAAAAGCGATGTAAAGCAGAAGATCTACCCGCTAATTTTTAAGTATTTTGGCCATGATTTTATTTTTAGTCCTGATCATAAGATGAGCCTAGCAGCGCTTAAAGCCTCAAAGCTGCTGCCTTATTATGATGCTGCTAACTTTGAAGATTATGTGCAGGGGACTTATAAGAATACGGAGATCGCTCTTAATGAGCTGCACCTTACCAAGCAGATTAAGCGCGATAAAAATACTGATACGGTCACCGTGTTTAAAGGAGTGATGATTGAGCTAAGCAGTCACAAAGGCTTTCGTGGGCATACGGTTGTGGTTAAGACTCGCGGCGGTTTAGTGAACTTTCTATCTGATTCTTTTAAGGGACTAGAGCGGGTAAAATTAGAAGATCCCATCTTTGAAAAGCAGTTTGATGTATTTTCTACTGACCAAATTGAGGCGCGTTATCTCTTAACTGTCACTTTTATGGAGCGATTGCAGGCGTTATCGGCAAGTTTTGATAACAAGATCCAATGTGCTTTTTACCAAAATAAGCTGCTTATCATGCTCGGCAGTAAAGATAATCGCTTTGAAATGGCTTCGATATTTAAAGCGGCAACCTTTGAATATGAATTTAGTCAGATAAATAAAGAGATGAAGCAGCTTTTTGCTATAGTCGACGTACTGCAATTAGATCAATCGACCGGATTATGATTAAGCAAGGATCGCTCGTTAGTTTACTGTTTTTTTTAGCTGTTACTGTGCAGGCCGAGGTTCAGACTTTGGGGCAGAAGCCACATTTTGTGGCTAATCCATCAAATAAAAGTGTGTTGGGGAAAACCATTGAGGTTAACGAAACTACCACAGGGTTAACTCATACATTAACTAGCGCCAATGTCATCAGCAATAGCCGTGCTCAAGGTGAGAAGGTTTATCATTACCGCACGACTACTGGCGTGTTGGTATTTAGCGATCATGCTCCGCAGCAGGGGCATTATCAGGTTCTACTGTTTGATTGTTACGCCTGTAAACCAGAATCAAATATTAATTGGAAATCGATCCCGCTATTTACCTCTCAATACCGGCTACAAATAGCCAGTGCGGCCAAGGCTTATCACTTAGAGCCTGCATTGATCCGCGCCGTTATCCATGCTGAATCCGCCTTTAAATCAGCAGCTGTATCTAAAACTGGCGCTCAAGGCTTGATGCAGCTAATGCCGGCAACCGCAAAAGAGCTAGGGGTGAGCGATGCATTTCATCCAGAGCAAAATATTGATGCTGGCAGCCGTTACTTAGCGCAGTTACTTAAGCGTTTTAATGGTGATATTAGTTTGGCATGCGCCGCTTATAATGCAGGCGCCTCAAGGGTAGACCAATACAATGGTGTACCGCCTTACCCTGAAACTCAAGCCTATGTTGAGCGAGTGCAGATATTGTTAAAGCGCTACCGTAGCAGTTAGCGCTTTTTACTCGAGCTTAAACCGATTGATATTAGGCTGCCGCCAAAATAGGATTGTTTACCGTTAAGCCCACTGTTCGCGAGCGTGCTTTAACATCCAGCCAAACCATAGGCACCACGATAAAACACAGTACGATATTAGAGATTGGCATCGCCATCCACACGCCATCAACGCCCATTATTTTTGGCAAAACATATAAAAATGGCAGCTGGATAAGCATATTCCCGCATGCTATCGCGAGGGCTTTCACCCCTTGATTCGTCGCCATAAAGTACACCGAAGACAGAGCGATAAAACCGTCGAGTGGCATAGCAAACAGGTGCAGTCTGATCCCATCAACCGCCGTTGCAATCAGCTCTGAATCATTGCTATTAAATAGCCCAACCATGGCGTGCGGTATGACATTCAACAAGGTTATCCAGCTAACGCCTGCAATCAGGGTGACCTTGACCGATAGCTTTAGCATCTTGTTAATGTTTTCGTGCTGCTCTGCGCCATAGTAATAACTCACTGGTGGCTGTAGGCCTTCCGCCACCCCCTCAGCGACTAAGTAATACAGCACCATGAGGTAGCCAACAATCGCAAAAGCGCCGACTGTTAGCGGCGTGCCATATTCCATAAACAGTCGATTATGCAGCGCAAAAACGAAACTGGTATAAAGATACATAAATAGGCTAGATGAGCCTAACAGCATGATCTGCTTGGCAAAGGGTATCTTGAAATACGTAAACTTTGCAGGCCAACGTATATTGCTGATACGTGTACAAAAATAAATAAGTCCTAAGATACAGACGATAGATTGAGCACTAATGGTCGCGATTGCTGCGCCAAGCAAGCCAAAGTTAAAGACACCAATAAGCAGGTAATCTAAGCCAATATTGACAAGCGCACCTAGCACCATTAAGCCAGTGGCAATGTTAGGGCTTTCATCATTGCGGATCAGCAGTGGTAGTGCCGAGGCTATTATTGTCGCCGCTGCTCCCCATATGAACACCCCGATATAATCTTGCGCCATCCCCAGAGTGGCCCCCGCGCCACCTTGGGCCTCAATAAAGAAAGTACTGAACTGCGACAAAATGGTGGTCGATATAAGCGCAAGACCTAGCATCAACAGTAAGCTAGTGGTCAAAATAGTCGGCGCTGCACGAGTGTCACCTTTACCACGTTGAATTGAGAGCAAACTCCCGCTCCCCATACCGATCATGATGCCAAAACCCACCATAAAGTAGATCACTGGCCAAGCCATGTTAATTGCGGCTAAGCCTTCATAACCGATGTAATGACCGATAAAGATACCGTCGACAATTTGATATAGGCCGTTAACCAGCATGGCGGCGATTGCAGGTAGGGTGTAACGCCAAAAAGTACGGCTAATAGAGTGATTATGAGTTTCTTCGGGGATCGGAGCTAACATTTGCGTGTAAAGGTTGATGAATAGTGGGCGGCACATTACTCTGTATTTAAGATTGAATAAAGTTAGTTACTATCTGTTTTAGATATAGGTTGATTGGCAGGTGAAGTGATGAATTGGACGTTAGACGAGCTTAATGCATTTGTTAATTCGGTTAAGTTAGGCTCATTTTCGGCGGCAGCCAGAAAGATGGGCAAGGCGCAATCTAGAATTAGTACTGCCATCAGTAATTTAGAAGCTAGTTTAGGGTTTGAGTTATTTGACCGCAGCGCCAAACTACCCATGCTGACGCCTTTAGGTGAGGAGATGTTTATCGAGGCGCAGTCGGTGCTAGCCCAGTGCCAGCGACTCAATGCGCGGGCGATGACGGTGACATCTGGTGAAGAAGTGGTGCTAACATTTGCGATGGATGAAGCTGTACCAGTAAACGCATTTGAAGCCCTGTTTCAACGGATTTCGACTCAATTCCCGCTACTAAAGCTCACCATTATCAATGGCTCACAAGAAGATATCGCTCTATGGGTTGATGCGGGGCGTGCAGATATTGGCATTATGTTCCACACCTCGACTATGTTGCCAGACTCACTAGATTTTATGTCGATAGGCCAGTTTAAGCATAGCTTAGTGGTCGCGCCGACTCACCCGCTGGCCTCTATTCCTGCGCCGACCCTTGAGCAGTTAATGTTATACCGGCAGCTGGCGATTTGTGACATTACAGGCCAGTCTCAAACCAAGCCGTTATCAGGCAATTATTGGTATATAGACAGCTATTACTACATCATCGCTTTAGTGCTACAAGGTGTGGGCTGGGCGTTAGTGCCAGACCATGTAGCAAAATCAGATTGGTATATTGAAGATTTAACCGCGCTATCGAGTGAATATATTACAGATCCGTTATTGGTAGAGATGGGCGTGGTCAATCGCCGCGATAAGCAGATAGGCCCGGTGATGCATTGGTTATTTGAAGAGTTGCACTCGGTGCTGCAATAACAGGAAAGCAGGTACTAGGGCGTTCGCAGGCTCACTGCTAGGACGGTGCTACGCACCTACTAGGACGCCAACAAGTTGGCTGCTAGGAAAGCTAAAAGCAAAGGCTAAAGCCGATTCATGGAGCCTGAATCTGTTGCTTGTTTCTTTTAAATCTTGGATTTTTCTAGGGCCTAGAACCTCGCACCTATAACCTATTTTTTAAGCTTTTCCTAGGGCCTAGAACCCCGCACCTAGAACCTGTCTTTTAAGCTTTTCCGTCTTGGCATTTCCTTAGGCCTAGGATCTAGCAACTCAAAAGTGGTAGTGTTTAATAAAGGAACGATTATAAAGGAATAATATGAAACGGATTTCGGTAATCTTGCTGGTTATGTTGGCATTGAACAGTGTGGGATGTTCATCAAACTCAGTGGCAAATGCAGGCTGTGATTTTGTTAGCGGCGCTCACAGTAACGAACAGCAAAGAGAGCAGCGAGAATCAATTGGTGGGAGTTCGACAGCATCAACTCAAAATAATAAAGATGTCGAAGTCGGTATCTTAAATGCAATTTTTGGGGTATTTAGCCGTCAGCTGAATGATGACCAAGAGTGTTTATAAGCATCAGGTTAGGAGATTTGACCTAGGTTCTAGGACGTTCGCAGGCTCACTGCTAGGACGGTGCTGCGCACCTACTAGGGCGCCAACAAGTTGGCTGCTAGGAAAGCTAAAAGCAAAGGCTAAAGCTGACACATCGCGCCGGTAATCTTTTGATTGGTGCTTTACTGTCTTGGATTTTTCTAGGGCCTAGAACCTCGTACCTAGAACCTATCTTTTAAGCCTTTTCTAGAAGCGACAACGTCGCGCTCTCGAAGTGACGCAGTCACGTCCCAGCAGGGCGAAGCCCGTTCTCGTCTTAGCTTTTCCTAGGGCCTAGAACCTCGGACCTAGGACCTATCTTTTAAGCCTTTTCTAGAAGCGACAACGTCGCGCTCTCGAAGTGACGTAGTCACGTCCCAGCAGGGCGAAGCCCGTTCTCGTCTTAGCTTTTCCTAGGACCTAGAACCTAGGACCTAGGATCTATCTTTTAAGCTCTTTCTTTATTCCGGCACTTCTTGCTTAACAGTTGTTTTGCCGCCGTTATGACCAATGCGACGCTCTAAATAGTCGAGCATCTCTTTGGCGGTAGTATCGAGCTGCCAAGGTGGGTTAATAACCCATAGGCCTGCTGCCGTCATACCAAAATCATTGTTATCGGGTCTAATCGCTTGCTCGATACGAAGTTGATTTTTAATACCGCTCTGGGCTAATAGCTTAAGCATACCTTCAGTTTGGTCTCGGTCTACAACGGGGTACCAAAGCATGAATACACCAGTTGAAAAGCGTTTATGAGCTTTAATAATCGCTTTTGCTACGTCTTGGTAGTCGGTTTTAATCTCATAACTTGGATCGATCAAAATCACGCCGCGACGCTCAAGTGGCGGCACTGCAGCGATAAGACCTTTAAGGCCATCGCCTTTGATCACACGAACGTGGCGATCGCCTGCAAACTGTTCTTCCAAGGTGAGAAAGTCAGTGCCATGCAGTTCGTGTAATACCATGCGATCTTTTTCACGCATATTCATGTCTACAAAGGCAGGAGAGCCTGGGTAAAACTCCAGATCTTGTTTACCTTGGTTGAAGTGTTTTACATCTTCTATGTATTGCACTAATGACTCAGGTAAATCTGTTCTGTCCCACAGTCTGGCTACACCATCTAAGTATTCGCCAGTTTTCTTAGAAAACTCATCGGTTAACGCGTAGCCACCCGCACCCGCATGGGTGTCGATATAAGCCATAGGCTTGTCTTTTTTGTGCATGAGTTTTAGCACTTGCAGCAAAATAGCGTGCTTGAGAACATCGGCATAATTGCCTGCGTGATAGCCGTGACGATAACTTAACATTGCGTTTAAAACCAAAGATGGAGAGAACGCTGATTATACAACAACTCCTGCTCGGTATCATAATTTGAGAGTTTGTCGCTGCATCCACATAATATTTTCGTCGACTAATGGTAGTTGCCAAATGGCTGTGCCGTCGTCTTGGTAGATGCGATAAAAGCTTAAGCTCGCTTGAGTTAGATGTTGTTTTCTTAACGCTAGATAGATGATTTGTGCGGTATCTGATAGCGCGTTGGGTGAAGACAATGTGGTTTTACCGACTTCGATATCAAAGCGTTCCACCTGACGTTGTTGCCATTTTTCTGTGGTGCGCTTGAATTGGCCACGGATCTCGTAGCGAATAGGCGTGGTATAGCAGTCTTCATCGGTGATACAGGCGGCAAAGTAAAAAATGCCGCTATCAGGTGCTAAATCGACCAGAGATATACGGATATCGCTGCGAACGAGACGATTGTTATCAAACGAAAAATATAGATCGCCATGGTAAATCTGCTCTTTTAAGTTGCCCTGATGCTTTCTAAGCTCTGGCAGGTCTAGCTTATTATAGGTTTTTTGCTCCATTCTTATTTTAGTGGTCAAAAAATCAGACAGGGCGAGTTGGCTACCGTGGTCTTTTTCAGCGCTAATGTTGATCAGCTGTTTGCCACTGCATTGACCGTGTTGATAATCCGGACAGATGGCAAAGCTGTCCATCTTGGCGCTGAGTAGGGCGAAACTGGTAAATGCGTTAAATGGTGCCAGCCAATTAGGTTCGTTACCGATCTGGTTAGCAAAACGCTGATTGATGATATCAGGGCTCAATGCTCGATCTATTGCAGGGGTAAACACATGTACCTCACCCGCGACATTACTGAGCTGACTCGCAATCAGGTTTTCGTTATAAGGCGTTTGGCTATGAGTGAGATAAGCGTAGCCGAGTAATAGGCTAAAGATGATAACGGCAATGGAAAAAAGCAGGACGGCTGTTGGCTTTTTTATGGTAGAGAGTGCTTGGTTGTGACCTGATAGGTGTAATACATAGCCATGCCTAGGAATGGTCTTGAGCTCAACTTCTGGATAGTTGGCTAGTTTTTTTCTCAATACACTAACGCACTGTTGTAATGATGATGCTGAAACCACTCTGTCGTGCCAACCTGTTTCTAATAAGGCTTCACGGGTGATTAACGTGCCCTGATGTTTGAGCATTAACTGCAGAACGGCTGTTTCGGCATAGCTGAGTTCGATACGTGATAAATCCTCAGCATCGACTAGGTGCTGTTGAGTCACGTTTAAGCTTAGCGTTGGCGTTAATTGCACAGAAATTCTCTAATAAAACAGTTATCTAATTGAGTATATTCTGACGTTTATAGCTGGGGAAATTGAAGCCCGTAAACTTTGATCCAGTTCCTGCTTTATAGCTAGCTTGCAGGCTAGCGCAACAAGTTTGCTGGTATAAGAAAATCGACTTACGTATATCAATGGCAAATTCAGATCAAACTCGTAAAGGGAATCGCCGCGCGAACTTTGCTAACTCTTGATAAAAGTTGCAGCCCAACGCAAAGCGTTGGGCTGCTGATGTGCTTGCAGGGACATCAATTACTTTTTGGGTTTAACCTTAAAGGTTATGCACCTGTTTAAGGTTGTCTAGCGAATGGCAAACGGCGCAAGCTTCTACTTGTAATTCGTTGGCTGTAACGCCAAATCGGCCGCCGTTTTGCTCCATGTGTGCACGTACCGCTTTGTTGATCACCATCTTACCGTCAGCATCTTCTTGCTTAGCATGGCAGGCATAACACGTTGCAGAAACTGGTGAAGTATACGCATCAACAGTGATATCAATCGCTGGGTGTGCTCTTGAATCTGGGTTGTAATCTAGATCCAGTGCCAATGGGCGACCGACTGCCGTTAGGCGTTCAACACCGAAGGTATCGCCTTCGTGACAGCGGTAACAGTTAGCTTTATCAGCAGGGAACTCAATATTACGCACGCCGTTTGCACGATCTTGGGTCGCACGTTGATTGGTGTGCAGTGAGTGCATCCATACCTTGTGGTCTGGATGGCTTACCGTAAGCTGCTCAACATAGTCCCAATCACTTGCTTTAGTGTGCATTTCTCGAATTGCTTGAGTTGGCGGGGTGTTCGGGTTATGACAAGCTAAGCATGGATCAACAATGTCGGCTGTTGAGCTTAAGAAACCTGGCTTACCGCCTGGCATCATAGCGCGCTCTTCAAATGGACGTACATGCTCGCCCAGTTCGTCGTGATCGTGACCAGAGAAACAGGTGGTATCTGCTAGCTCTTTGTTGATCTCAGTCTTGCGACTATGACAGTTACGACAAGCAAGCTCTGAGTTGTCGTTAAACTCATCGTAGCCATGGCACGTTCCACAAGTCTTGTTGCTAACAATCAAAGGACGCTTAGCTTCAGGTGCGTCAGTTAGGCCGTCTTTGTTGAAGAACCAGCGCTTGTTAGCTTCGGCATTTTTAGTATGTCCTGCTTGATCGCAGCTCACGAGGTTTTGCGCGTCGTCGAAGCAGTAAATAAAGCGATTAGTAATAAAGCCTGCGTCATCAATCAAGTCGCCAGAAATAGCATCTTGGGTAACAACTGGGCCCATTAGGTAAGTAAATACGTTGTCTTGAGACTTGTTTAGTGGTGTACGCTTACGTTCGCCAGCGGGAGTGTTTCCGCTGCCATCTTGGGTGATGTCTTTCTTGTTACTCTTAACAAAAATGCTGTAACCGCGGCTGGTGGTAAAGTCCACCGAGGTGCCCCAGTTTACATAAAGCTGCAGGTTTTTAATCCAGTCGGCATCAGCAGGGTTATTGTTTGCAACAGCAATACGTTGCCCTTGTCTATCAAGCATGGCAAAGCTGATTTCAGCAAAGTGCTCACCGTTTTTTTCTACGAGCTTAGCGTCTTCAAGGCTGATGTTGACGATATTGCGCTGATCTTCCTCTACTGCTTTCTCTGAGTTACTCATATGAACATCGTAAGTATTCTCTGGTGAGTGACAGGTTAAGCAGTTACCGTTATCAGGCTGAGTGCTATGGTCATATACTGGATTGGTGGTCATTTCGTGACAGCTTGAACAAGCCTCACGCGTTGGCACTTGGTTCCAGTTAGTCGCTTGTAGCTCAGTCTCGCTGATTTCTTTTGCGTGACAAGTGGTACAGTTACCTAGTGCCTGCGGGGTTATACCAATATGCGCAGTGTGTGCTAATACCGGCCAAACCATGGCAGGATTATCCATGTTGTTATTGGTGTGGCAGCTGGCGCAGTTTTCAATGTTGGCACCGCCATGTTTAATCGAGGCGATATCATCGTGACAGCTTAGGCAAGAACTGCCGTCGATGATGCTGCGATTGTTGGTGATTTCGCTACCATCAAGATTGAAGTCAGAGATAACTTCAGTTGCTGGCAGGTTGTCCGTTTCTAAAACGCTAAATAATACGCGCTGGGTGTATTCGCCATTGTGGCTGATATCGCCAGCAACTAAAGCTGCACTCATGGTGTAGCTGTAGCTGCCGTTCATGTTGTCGACTAATGTGCCTGCACAGCCTTTAGCGGGTGAACAGGTTTCACCAGCAAGTTTTTGCCACTGTGAACGCTCGCCTTCAACTTGCGGCATTAACTGGGCTGCGTTTAACTTAATTGCGGCAATCTTTACCACTGGAATCGCTAATTCGCTCTCAGCGCTAAAATCAATCGTTAGCGTGTTATCGGTAATTGTCGTTTTATCGATTGTTACTGTAAGCACTTTAGCCTGCGTGGTTACGTTACCACCTGGCTTGCCATCTTCACCGTCTTTACCATCATCGCCGGAACAAGCCACCATGCTCATTGAGCAGGCTGCTACAAGCGTGGCATAGCACAGTCTTGTTTTGAATTTGTTTGCGTTCATCATCACTTATCTCTCTTTATATATTTTCTTTAAGTCGCTTGATTTATCAACGACGCAAAAAAGTGTGCCTCAAGCACCGATAGCGCAACGTGAACAGCTACCTATTTATAGTTATATTGAAGTTTTTTAGGCCGATTTCAGCCGTTTTGAGCTGTTTTGAGGCTTTTTGAGGGGGGGCATTGAGCAAAATAAGCCTGATTTCTGCAAAACAGGCATTGGCGGCTGATATGGTTTCATCGCGAGGAGTGGTATTATCTGCAGGTTAACACTCAAACGTAGAGCCTAATTGTGACCAGCATTTTCTTTAATCGACATTACCCAACAATCGAATCGGCCTGCGAGCGCTGGGGACTGGTTTATGATCCTAATGCAGAGTTTGAGTTGGTCTTTGAAGATAATATCCTGACGTTAATCAAGCGCGATGAGCCAAAGCTGAAAGGGATCTCTGTCGATTTCGTTTCAGGCGCGGTTGCCCATCGTCGTAAATTTGGTGGTGGTCGCGGCCAGTCAATCGCCAAAGCGGTAGGACTTAAACAGGGCGTAATGCCTACAGTGGTTGATGGTACCGCAGGGCTTGGGCGTGACGCCTTTGTACTGGCAAGTTTAGGTTGCAAGGTGTTAATGGTTGAGCGTCACCCGATTGTGGCTGCGTTATTAGAAGATGGCCTGCGCCGTGCCTATGAAGATGCCGAAATTGGTAACTGGATGCGAGAGCGTATGAGCTTGTTTCATGGTTCGAGCATTGATTCACTCGCCGATGCGGCAGGGGCGTCGAATATCGAAGTGGATGTGGTGTATTTAGATCCTATGTATCCGCACCGTGAAAAGTCAGCATTAGTGAAAAAAGAGATGCGCGTGTTCCAGTCGTTAGTTGGTGCCGATCTTGATGCCGACGGCTTACTTGCACCTGCAATGTCATTAGCCACTAAGCGCGTAGTGGTTAAGCGCCCTGATTATGCTGATGATTTAGATGGCGTCAAACCGAGCATGGTGATTGCCACTAAGAAAAATCGTTTCGATGTTTACGTAAAAGCGGCGATGACAGCTTAGTGGGATGATATAAAGCGTAACGTTTTGGATTGGATAAGACTCTAATCTGCGAATTTTCCGTAAAAATGGCCTCTTGTTAGATTAGCTAATAAGAGCTTTTTTTTGTCAGGTTGTTAATGCGCTAGATAAACAGTTGAGCATGATTTTAGGTGACACTAAGTGAGCATAAAAATAATGCTTATATTCAAGATGCAAAAAGTATTTGATTAGGCTGCAGAAACAATACAGCAAGCAGCCTGATTAATGTGAGGAAAGTAAGTGAATATAAAGGCTAGTATTCAAGACGCAGTGCTCACGCCATTTACTCGAAGTATTTATCAAAAGGCATCTCTAGTTATCGGCTTTGGGTTACTGATTTGGTCTTATTTTTATGATGCTTTGGCTTTCTCTGTTTGCTTTACTGTTTTATTAACCCTTTACGCGATTGTGAGTTTTGCTTTTAAAGCGAGGCAGCGACAGCTTATTTATCTTAAAAATAATGTGGTTGTTGTCGTAAAGTCAGTTCTAATGTCTGCTTTTGATAAATGGGTATTTGGCTTTTTTATTGTTATTAGCATCGTTAGTAATACCTATGCTCTGGCCAATATTAACTTTATAGCCATTGGCATCATAGCGTACCAGTTTTGCATATTAATTTTTATTTACCGACTGTTACAGCGTCAATGTGAATTTGCTTTACCTTTGGATAGTCAGTATCTGCTGTTAGAAAATGAGCAGTCTAACTGTTTGCTGATTAAACGTTTTGACATCTATTTCTTAGAACAACAAACCGAAGTGCTACCACAGCAAGCTGAAGGTATAGAGCAAGCAATCGAATATATAGGCTCTATCTCGCTAGAAGAGGATGATGCAGATGGGGTAATTGCCACTCTAAATCAGCATCTATCAATGACAAGAGGGCGCACAGTGACTAAAAAGTCATGGCGAGCCAGTGTTAAACCATTTCTATTTGCTATCGCGGGTATATACACCTATGTTTTTCTGCTACCAGGCTTTTTTAAAGCAATATTGCCAGTAGGTCCCTATCGAAATAAATTTCGTGATGTCATTTATAGGACTGAGTCTATGTCAGATATGGGGGTGGTCGTTATGATGGTCATTACTTTTATCATGCTTGCCTTGCCGAGCTTTGTATTCATATTTACCTTCTATAGCGATATTAAATCTCGCTCTTTTAAGGCTGTTTGCACCACTAGAGATGCCGTTTGGCTGCTAACTCCCGGTACTTCTAGTTCTTCTAGCATTAGTGGTCATGAATCGAGGACGATATTGCGATCTACAATGAGTCATATTGCTTGTGCCGATATTCAAGTAGCCGCAGAAGATAACACTCCGCTGCGTTTATCTATCGATGGTGATATAAAACTAATTGGGCGTGACGACAACTTAATCTCATTAAGCAGTTGGGCTTGGAGTGGACGATTCATTCTCAATCATTTAGTTAAGCTTGGGCTGCCTGTGAGATTAGTACAACAAGCTAACCAGCCAAAGGTTGAATAACCCAGCACATTTGTGGATGTATCCGCTCAAGAGCTAGTTTGGTGGGAAGTCTTGTAATCATTAATATTAAAAAGCCTAGCTATTTTAGCTAGGCTTTGCTGTTTTTGATTGTTCGTTATTAATATAAATACAGAACCGAAGCGAGGCCTAAGAAGCAGAAGAAGCCCACCACATCAGTGACGGTGGTTAAAATGACCGAGCCCGACAGCGCGGCATCTTGATTCATTTTCTGCAATATCATCGGCACCATTACCCCTGCAATGGCCGCTACCGCCATATTAATTAAAATCGCTGCGCCAATCACAGTGCCAATAATGGGATCGTGAAACCAGTAGCCGGCAATCAGACCAATCACTGTCGCCCACAGCACACCATTTAAGATACCGATACCGAGCTCGTTTTTTAGCAGTGACATGACGTTACCTGAGGATACCTGCCCCATGGCCATACCGCGGATCATCAAGGTGAGTGACTGACTACCTGCAATACCGCCCATCGATGCAACTATCGGCATCAGTACAGCTAAGGCAACCACTTTTTCCAGCACATTTTCAAATAAGCCGATGGTGGCTGAGGCTAGAAGTGCGGTCAATAAGTTAATGCCTAGCCAGACTGCGCGGCGACGAGCACCAACGGTAATTGGCGCGAACAGATCGTCGTCCTCGTCCATACCTGCGGTTGCCATTAACTGCGCCTCGTAATGCTCACGCACGAGTGCAGTGGCGCTGCGCAGTGTCATGCGACCAATCATAATGCCGTTGGTATCGACGACGGCAATTTCTAATTCGTTACTGTGTTCAATGGCTTCAGCGGCTTCAATTAAGCTGGCATCGGCGAGAATCGAGCGACTGTCTTCCCAGAGTAGGCTAGCGAGTGTGCTCTCTGGTGCGGCACGAAACACATCGTGGCGACGTACGCTGCCAATATATTTGTCATCATCATCGAGCAGGAAGACATGATCATTACAGTCGAGTTTAATACGGCGAAAGAAGCGCTGAGCTTGTGACACGGTTGAGATCAGGTTTAACGCTAAGAATTGATGCTCTGCGTAACGGCCAATTTCATTTTCAGAGTATTGGTCATAGCGATCGTAGTGCTGTCGTTGGCGCTCACCCATTTGTGACAGCGCCCGCTCGGTCATGGCGTCAGATAGCGTATCACTCCACTCAATCAAATCTTCAGGTGAGATCTGAGAGAACAGCAAGTCTAACTCAGCTTCAGGCATCTCATCCAAAATGCCATTACGTGGATCAGCACGCATCAAGTCTAATACGCCAATACGCTCACTCGTTTCAACTTGCAACCAGCGCTCGTAACGTTCATCTAGCGGTAATGACTCTAGCAACAAAGCCACAGTACCGGGCTCGGCTTCTTCTAGCATGTCATGGAATAGTTCAGCCTGCTGCTCGCCCTCTGCATTGGTCAGTTGCTCAACCGATTGGCTCACTTCGACCATGGCTAACTCAGGCGTTTCATAGTCTGTTTCGCTTTGATGTTGGCTGTTATCGATAGGGTGTTCATCTTTTGGCAATGACATGGTTAACCGACCTTAAAGTGAGGCTATAAAAAACTGCGCAACTATATTGATTAACGTGTTAACTCGCAATGGTTTTGTGAGTCGTTATTGTGTGTAATTCGTGGGAATAATAACATTTTGCAGCTTTGATGTGGTAGAGGTTGATAGTTCCGATTTGGCAGGAAGCGCTAACAATACATACATGCTGTTTGGGGGGGGGTCGTTATTGAGAGGATAAACCTTACACTTTATCGGTATTTGTGCTGCCAAAATTGGCATAGGATATCCTTTACTATAAACATTGAAGGGCTCTCCCATGATTGAACAAGGACAAACACTGCCAGCGGGTACATTGGCACAACTGACCAAAGATGGCATGGTTAACCATGACGTTGCAGCGCTATTTACCGGTAAAAAAGTGATACTGTTTGCCGTGCCTGGCGCGTTTACGCCAACGTGTTCAGAGGCTCACCTGCCGGGTTTTGTGGTATTTGCCGACCAATTAAAAGCCAAAGGCGTCGATTTGATTGCTTGCGTATCGGTTAATGATGCCTTTGTGATGAAGGCGTGGGGCGAAGCGCAAAATGCCTCAGAATTAATGATGCTGGCCGATGGCGATGCTAGCTTTACTAAGGCACTCGGGCTAGAAATGGACACTGCTGGTTTTGGTGGTGTGCGTTCACAACGTTATGCCATGGTTGTCGATAATGGTGTGGTGACAACGCTTAATGTTGAAGCGCCTAAGTCGTTTGAGGTCAGCACGGCTGAAGCGATTTTGGCTGCACTATAACGGCATTTTATATTTGCTAGATTAAGGGAGCCTTTGGCTCCCTTATGATGTTAAGCCACCCTAATCCCAAGATTGAGCTCGATATTTTCTACGCTCTGTTGCACCTCTTTGGCTATCTCGTCAGATTGCTTTGATGCCGCTTTTGCATGATTCCTTAAGCTAATAATGGCAGCGGTAAAGTCATCTAAATAGCACACCTGCTGGTGGCTATGTTTGGCGCCTTGCTGAGCCGTAATCGCCATTTCACTCGCTTGTGTTTGCACGCTTTGTGCGACTTGCCATAGGCTTTGAGCGCGAGCTCTTTGGCTCTCGCTGGCATCTTCGATACCTTTGACTCTTATACCTAATTCGCTATTGGCTTGAGTGAGTTGGTTAAGTATGTCCATGATCTCTTTTAGTGACACTTGAGTACGCTGAGATAAGTTGCGCACCTCTTCCGCTACAACGGCAAAGCCTCTACCTTGTTCGCCAGCTCTAGCGGCTTCTATGGCTGCGTTAAGCGCCAATAAGTTAGTTTGCTCTGCAATATTGCCGATAACATCGATGATCTGTGATACATCGGTGACGGAGGTTGATAACCCCGTTAGTGCGTGATGACAGTGTTTGACCGCTGCTTGGGTTTCGTCTGTTGCATCCAAAACAGCTTGGGCTTCCTGTTGGCTTTGCTGCATCTGTAGTTGGGTTTGCAGTGCACTTTGCTCAACTCTCTCTGACGTATCGCTGACATCTTTAGCTAAGATACGAATTTGTTCCGTTTGCTGCTGAGCGGTTAGTACGACTCGCTGGGTCTGCTCCGTGCTGGCAGATATATGGCCAATACGATTAACGAGCTGGGATAATGAATTAGAGACTTGGGTCATCTGCTGGCGTTGCTGTTCATCTTCTTTTTCAAAGCGCTCAAGCAATTGATTAAAGTAGTTGGCTATCTGACCTGTTTCACAGCGTCTTTGGATGGCAATTCGTTCACGGCTATTTGATTTGGTGAGTTTATGGAAGGCTCTACTGAGGTGCTTTAGCGGATTAACCACTCGTTGCTGCAACACGATGAGGTAACTGACCGCAAAGATTATCAGGATAGATACCATGGAATAGATAGCAAACATCAGTTCCTGTTTGAGCTGTTGAGTTTGCTCTTGCTGCTCGATACCTAAAGCTAACAATTGCTGCTCTATGGCATTAATATCTTGGCTTAATAAGTGTTGTGAACGCTGGTTTTCAATCAGTAGCTCGTGGGTATTATTAATTTCTTTGTTATAACGACTGCTGAGACTGAGAAGTTCGGCTCTGGCATCTTCACCGATCTCTATCATTTCAGGCTCATCTTCACCGAGGGCAAATTCATCTAACTGCTGCGCCTGGTAGATCCCGATTAAAGTGAGTAAGTCTAGCTGGGCGTGCCAGTCTGTTAACTCAGTAATATGACTTTCAAGAATCGATTTTAATTGTTTATCTTTACCGACAAGGTAGCTATCACTAATCTGCGAAAGGTTATAAACCAGAGGCGGTAATAGCCGGGTTAAGTTTAGGTATTGATCCGCAAGTGCAGGGTGCTCATCTAAGCCCATAATGGCGTAATCTGCTAAACGACTGTTGTAATCGAGCATTTCTGATTCAGCGTGGGCTAATAGTTGCCGAGGGTTACCAGCCAGCTTGCCTGCGGCGCGATAGTCGCTATCTAGGGCATGAATAAAAGCGGTGACAATCTGTTGGAGTGGCTCGGTATTGAGGTCGTGCAGTGTAGCAATTTGCGTCTGCATCTGTTCGAGTTCGCCCTTAGCATTTTTAAGTTTACTGCTATCGCCACTGGCAAGGTAAGTATCTATCTCTCGCCTTATGTCGACTAAAAATCCTTGCTGGATCAGTTGAACTTGTAGGGTTTGTTGCTCGATAAACTGACGTCTATCGTTGCTCCAAAGTATGACCGATGCCAATAGTGCCGCAATCAATAGTAAAGTTATAGAGGCTGCAAGGGAGAGGGTTGAGATTTTCATTTTTCACGCCAACTGCAAGAGGTGGCGCTAGAATATGGCATTTGGGTTACAAAAAAATTACACAGGAACGGTTAATTAAAAGCTATTCAATTGGCAACCAAACTTGGGCATGTAATCCGCCCTCGCTACGATTGGTGAGGATCACCTTGCCCTGATGCCTATCTACGATACGTTTGATAATCGCGAGTCCTAAACCTGAGCCGACACTACCTCTGGCTGTATCACCTTGAGTAAAAGGTTGGAACAGTTTGGGGATCTGCTCTTCATCGATACCGGGGCCGTTATCTTCGACACTAAAGCCGATGTATTTACCGTTAAATTGCGAGCTAATTTTGACCCAACCGTTGCCGTAGCGGTAGGCATTTTCGACTAGGTTGCTCAGTACGCGTTTGACGGCAATACCTTGCATCGGCACGTTAGGGCATTCAGTGAGCTCTGAATCAATATTGCCTTCACGGTTAGATTCAGCTTGAATCACATCTTGAATTAGGTCGTTGATCTGCTCAAGCTCTCGGGTACCTTCTTGGTCTTGACGAATATAAGAGATGAACTGATTGATGATGGCATCCATATCTTCTATATCGTTGACTATGCCATCTTTTAAGTATTGATCTTCTTCAACCATCATCTCGGATGCTAATCGAATACGGGTAAGGGGCGTGCGCAGATCATGGGAGATCCCGGCCATTAACAGGGCGCGGTCTTGCTCCAACTGCTTCATGCTATGAGACATCTGATTAAACGTGTTGGTCACCTCAACAATCTCAGTAGACCCGCTTAGTGGTAAAGGTGCGGGGTAATCACCTCGTGACACCGCAATCGCCGCTTTTTGCAATCTTCTCAGTGGACGGTTTTGTTGGCGGGCGAACCACCATCCTCCCGCCACACTTAAGGCGCCAATGACCATTAAATATAAGGTGAGTGGAGAAAGGTTTTTCTCATTGAGTCCGGTTAGTGGCACCCTGATCCAGATAGAGGGAGCTTGAGGCGGGCGGATCCAGATCTCAAACTCTTCCCCTTGAGCGATGCGCACTTCTGCTTCACCTCCAAGGTACTCAGACATCTGAGAAGATAAAAAACTGTAGTAAACAGCACGGTCAATGCCGGCTTCGCGGGCTTGTTTCTGGTTATAAAACTGCATGGTGTCGTCGCGCACTTTAGCATTGAGCGCATCGACTATAGTGAGGTGTTCGCGGCCGATATCAACGCCGTCAACAAACAGTAATTTAACTTGCCTCGCTATTAGTTGGTTTATCTGCTGATAGCTGGGTTTAATAAAGTAAACGGCAACAGAGATGTATGACACTAGCTGATTGGTTAGCAGTAAGCAGCCAATTAACATGACAGTTTGGCTGAAGGAGCTGCGTGGCAAAAAGCGTTGCCACCATCGTCTGTTTAAGGGCACTTAGATGTCGTCACTTAGATGTAGTCACTTAGATATCGTCGTCTAGCTATTTTCGTGATTGGCCGTCGGGCACAAACACATAGCCCAAGCCCCATACCGTTTGAATATAGCGTGGGTTAGCCGCGTCGTTTTCAATCAGTCGACGTAGGCGAGAAACCTGCACGTCAATCGAACGCTCTAGAGCGGAGTAATCACGACCACGGGCAAGGTTCATTAATTTGTCGCGCGATAGGGGCTCACGTGGATGGCTGACCAACACTTTAAGCACTGCAAACTCACCGCTTGTTAGGGCGATACTTTCTTCGCCGTGATGCATTTCGCGTGTGGCAAGATTTAGAGAGTATTCGCCAAAAGTGATCTCTTCTTCTTGCTGAGTGGGGGCACCTGGTACTTCTGGTGTTTGGCGGCGCATAACGGCTTTAATACGTGCCAGCAACTCTCTAGGGTTAAACGGCTTGGGTAGGTAGTCATCGGCGCCGAGTTCTAAGCCGATAATTCTATCTACTTCATCGCCTTTAGCTGTCAACATGACGATAGGGATCGGGTTACCCGTTTGGCGTAGTCGACGACATATAGACAGACCATCTTCGCCCGGAAGCATAAGATCCAGTACCAGTAGATGGAAGTTTTCGCGTTCTAATAAGCGGTCCATTTGCTCAGCATTGGCTGCGCTACGTACTTGATAACCTTGTTCCATCAAGTAGCGTTCTAATAAAGCGCGTAGTCTCATATCATCGTCGACGACGAGAATTTTTGAGGTTTCTTGTCCCATGCTTTCGGTCCTTTTTTCTCGGCTGCCAACCCTTCTTGGTAGGCAAATAGCTGATATTGAATGCGATTGTTCCTAATATAGCTGTTTTAATATGTTAATGACTAGCAGGCATTTTAACTTATAGGTTAATACTGCGAGTTAAATCCATTTCAGCTTAAATTAAGCTTTTGAATATTAATGAAAATATAATTTATCTGCGGTGTACCTGAAATTGTAAGCAAATTGATAGCAGCAACTTTTGTGGTTATATTTTCTATATGGCTATTTGATGCGGTATGGCTCAGCTTGACTGGATCTGTGCTATGATTTTTGTCCATCAATTTTGATTAATTCCTTTTAGAAAGTAGAACCTATGAGAACCGCTATCGTCACCCGTGAAGGTTTCGAGAAATTGCAAAAAGAGCTAAATTACCTTTGGCGTGAGCATCGACCTGAGATCACTAAAATTGTGAGCTGGGCTGCGAGCTTGGGCGATCGTAGTGAAAATGCTGATTATACCTTTAATAAAAGAAAACTGCGTGAAATTGACCGTAGGGTTCGATATTTACGTAAAACCTTAGAAAATGTACAGATTGTTGATTACTCTCCAGCACAAGAGGGTAAGGTATTCTTCGGTGCTTGGGTCGAAATTGAAAACGATGACGGCAATAAACTGCAGTTTAAGATCGTGGGCTATGATGAGATTTTTGGTCGTAAAGATTACATCTCAATCGACTCGCCTATGGCGCGTGGCTTATTAAAGAAAGAGGTCGATGACGAAGCTGTGATTAAGACGCCTAACGGTGAGCAGGTTTGGTATATCAATCGTATTTCTTATCAAGGCTTTGAGGCGTAACGTCTCTACCTTTCTGACAGATTAAGCGCAGTCAAACTCATTGGCTGCACTGTTTCATCATGCAAATAACATAATTGTCTTAGTATTAGCATTAACCAAATCCATGTGCTGTGGTATCTTTGGCTCAATACCCTTTATCAACTAGGCTCGACCTCTATTTATGCAAAATATTGCACAGCTCATCGCTGAGGAACTTAATGTTCGTCAGCAACAGGTTATCGATACCATTTCATTACTCGATGATGGCGCAACCGTGCCATTTATTGCCCGTTACCGTAAAGAAGCCACAGGTGGCTTAGATGACGCTCAACTGCGTACCCTATTTAGTCGTTTAGGCTATTTACGGGATCTTAATGATCGTCGTAACGTGATTTTGTCGAGTATTGAAGCGCAGAGTAAGTTAACACCTGAGCTGAAAGCCGCCATTATTGCTGCCGATAGTAAGACGCGCCTAGAAGATCTTTACCTTCCCTACAAGCCAAAGCGTCGCACTAAGGGGCTTATTGCTATTGAAGCGGGCATCGAACCGTTAGCCGACTTCTTATTAGCGAATCGCCAAGCCGATTGTGAAGCGGTTGCTAGCGAATATATCAACCCTGCTGCTGGTTTTAGCGACGCTAAGGCCGTACTTGATGGCGCACGTTTCATTTTGATGGAGCGTTTTGCTGAAGATGCTGAGCTGCTGCAAAAAATTCGTACTCAAGTTGAGCAAAATGCTGTTCTTGAAAGCAGCATGGTTAAAGGTAAAGAGAAAGAAGGCGCTAAGTTTAGAGATTATTTTGAACACTCTGAAAAGCTGACCAAGGTGCCATCACATCGTGCACTTGCGATGTTGCGTGGTCGCAATGAAGGCATGTTGAGCCTGAATGTGAATGCCGATCCGCATCAAGAGCCGAAGCGAGCGAGCTATTGTGAAGTGATCATTATTGAGCATTTCAAACTGGGACTCACAGATACTGCCGTTGATGCTTGGCTTAAAACCGTGGTTGCCGCGACGTGGAAAGTGAAGATTGCGCTACAGATGGAAACCGAGTTTCTTGGCCGTATGCGCGACAGCGCCGAACAAGAAGCCATTAAGGTATTTGCACGTAACTTAGGTGATCTACTGATGGCGGCACCAGCGGGTGCTAAAGCGACCCTAGGTTTAGACCCCGGTCTTCGCTCTGGCGTAAAAGTGGCGATTGTGAACGACACCGGCAAACTGGTGGCGCACACGACTATTTTCCCACACGCTCCTCAAAATCAGTGGGATAAGTCGGTAAGAACCTTAAGTAACCTCGTTAAAATGCACAAGGTTGAGTTAATTGCAGTGGGTAACGGCACTGCGTCGCGTGAAACCGATAAGCTGGCAGCAGACTTAATCAGTCAAGTTAAAGCTGACTTGCCGACATTGACCAAAATTATGGTCAGTGAAGCGGGCGCATCAGTGTATTCAGCCTCTGAACTAGCCTCTGAAGAGTTTCCAGATGTCGATGTGTCTATTCGCGGTGCAGTGTCTATTGCGCGGCGTTTACAAGATCCGTTGGCGGAACTGGTAAAGATTGAACCTAAAGCGATTGGTGTTGGTCAATATCAGCATGATGTGAGTCAGAGCCAGCTATCAAGCTCGCTAGAAGCGGTGGTTGAAGACTGTGTAAACGGTGTAGGTGTTGACGTTAATATGGCATCAGCAGCGCTACTTGCACAGGTTGCGGGGTTAAACAAAACCTTAGCGCGTAATATCGTGACTCATCGTGACGAGCAAGGCCGTTTTAACAACCGTAAAGCATTGCTTAAGGTGGCGCGTCTTGGGCCTAAAGCCTATGAGCAAGCTGCGGGTTTCCTACGTATTAGTGAAGGAGACAACCCACTTGATGGTTCATCTGTGCACCCTGAGGCCTACTCATTAGTTGAGTCAATTGCTGCCGCAAAAGCGGTCTCAGTTGCTGAATTAGTTGGTAACTCAGAGCTGCTCAAAGCACTGGAAGCAAAAGATTTTATCACTAGCGAATTTGGTCTACCTACAGTAACCGATATTCTCGCTGAGCTTGATAAGCCGGGTCGCGATCCTCGTGGTGAGTTTAAGACAGCGACCTTTAAAGAGGGCGTAGAAGAGATTAAAGATCTGAAGCTAGATATGATCTTAGAAGGTGTGGTGACAAACGTGACCAACTTTGGCGCCTTTGTTGATGTGGGTGTTCATCAAGATGGCCTAGTGCATATTTCTTCGATGACAGACACGTTTATTGATGATCCACATAAGGTGGTTAAAGCCGGTGATATCGTTAAAGTGAAGGTGATGGAAGTGGATGCTGAGCGTCGTCGTATTGCCTTGAGCATGCGTCTTGATGATAAGGCCGGCGATGCGCCTAAGAGTGCACCGCGACCAGCCCATAGTGCTGCAAATAAAGGCGCTAATAACAAAGGTGCTAATAAGCCCGGCGGCCAACAGAAGAGCCATAAACCTAAGCAGCAAGCCAATGCTGCCATGGGCAACGCGTTTGCCGATGCTTTCGCGAAGTTAAAAAAGTAAGCATTATAAACTTCTAATTAGTGAGAGACACAAAAAAACCGACAACTGAGTTTGTCGGTTTTTTTATGCCATTTCTAAAAAATTTGGCAGTATATCGGGCTCGGTTCGCTGATAGTAAAAAGCTTCAATACGTACACCAAAGGCCTGGTAAAACTGCAAGCTCTCGTTAGGCATAAGGTGGTTGGCTTCGCTGGTATGGGTTGGCGGCGGTTGTTGTCCCGGCAGTTTAATATCGCTGCGCTTGAGTGGAGCCCGCTGGCTAAGCAGTTGCTTTAAATTTAAGTTGGCTGCTTGTTTCTGTTTTTCTTGACCAGATTGCTCGTGTTGCTGGGATTGACCTTGCTGCTTTTGTTGCACCGACTCGCGAAGCCGGGCTTGGTTTTGTGCCTGATCTGCGGTGCGTTCATGCTGTGGATTAAAGGCGCGTTCTTCATGACCTTTAGTGGCTTGTTGCGGCGCTATAATCGGTGGGCGCTGTTGACCATCGGTGCGCGCAGCATCGGTTGCAGCATTAGATGTTGCAATCGGCACGTTGGGATAGTTGGTCACCACTAACATAATGTTTCCCACTGAAAGGTGTGGTTAAATCTTAATCGAATTCAGCGTAAAAATAAAGCGCTACGGCCAGAGTCGTTTATCTGTTAGTTAGTTTGTCTAGCCAAGGTTTGTAGCCATCGAGAAACTCGGCTTGATGGCTAATAAATGGTGCATGGGAAGCTTTGGCTAGTAGCATATCTTCGCTGGCTGAAACCTGTGGCATAGCCGTTATCATTCTGCGAGGTACTAGGCCGTCTAATCGTCCCCACACTCTTAGCCAAGGCTGCTCTATTTGGGATAGCTGCGAACGTAAGTCGACATTTTCAAGCATGTCTAAGCCTTGTGCTAATGCGCTCTGCTGAGCGGAAGGGCGAGCCTGTACTAACTCACGCAACTGCTTAATATCGCCCTTGGCTGTTTGACTGCCCATAGCTTGAATTGCTAAGAAACGCTCAACGGTTTTATCCAGATCTTGAGTCAGCTGGCTGGCAAACTGGCCTAATACCTCAGATGGGATCCCCGGCCAGTTTTCTCGGGCCATAAAACAAGGTGATGAGGCTATGGTGCACAGTGCTGATACACGTTGCGGCTGCTTAATTGCAGCCAGAGTGGCAACGAGCCCACCCAGTGACCAGCCGGTCCAAATGGCCTTCTCTGGTACTTGTTCCATAATGGCGTCAAGCCAATCTTCAATATCGCCCATAACGGCTTGGCTATGGCCAAATCCCGGCAGATCGACATAGTGGAATCTATAATTGTTTAATGCACTGTGAAGTGGAGTAAATACGGCGCTATTAACCCCCCAGCCATGGAGCATGACGACGTCAGGGCCTTGACCGATAGATTCAACATGTAGCTTTATTGGGCTCACTTAGGACCTCATAGTGTAACGATGCAACATTGAAAGGCTTTGCCTAATCCATGTTGTCTTTGGTTAACAGGGGAATATTGAAAAGGATTTCACCTATCAAGATAATATTCTGGAATAGAGTGCTTGCGGCTATTTTACCCAATCGCTGTTTGATGTGCCATCAACATATTGAGGCTGCTCAGCGCGGAATTTGTTCTGTGTGTTTACATGCTTGCCGCTATCAAGCGGATATCTGTTTGGGGTGTGGCAGTGAAATGCCACTGCAACCCCCTTTTTGTGGACGCTGTATGCTTGCTTCAAAATTAAAAGTGATTGCCCCCTGCAGCTACCATCAAGGGATGGGGCATTGGGTTGGGCAGATTAAGTATCAGGCTCAATTTGCAGTGATAGACGTGTTAGTCGACGCCTTAGTGCAGCGGATCTTATACCTAGAGTATTTAGGCTTTATTGAGCTACCACAAGTGTTGATTGCTGTGCCACTGCACCGAAAAAGGCTACAACAGCGTGGCTTTAATCAGGCATGGTTAATTGCGCGTGCACTGTCAAAGCGGCTTGATATTCCCCTTGTCGATAATATGCTGTTAAGGAGCAGAGACACACAGCCACAAGCTGGCCTAAGTGGCAAGTTACGCCGTAAGAACCTTAATAATGCTTTTGAGCTTTCAACTGAGTTTAATTGGCAGCGAGTCGCTTTGATTGATGATGTGGTGACAACCGGAACCACGGTTGATGAAATCGCGAGGTTATTGCAGCGTAAGCATACTCAGGTGCAAGTGTGGTGCCTCGCAAGAGCAGAAGCACCGGGCTTGAGTTAATCTTTATGAACACTTCTCTCTATACGCGCTAATGCAGCGCAGGAATAAAATAGAGCGCGTTAGCATAGACTTTTTGGCTGCCTAACCAGATATTTCTAAAGAGCAAATTATCAGCCATCCCCACAACAGCGCCTTGATTGCGAGACTCGATGATAATCGCGGGCGAGTTGCTAAAGCTGCTCTGATATTCTTGGGCTAAATAGCCGCTTAGCAGAGGAGCCGAGGTGTATTTTGCTGCCACGGTAAAGTCGTTAGTTGTTTGCGAAAAGCCTAGCACTTTGTTTTTCAGTACCGGAAGCCGATCGCCATTTAGGCCAAAGTTAATTGGATGGCTAGTATCAAGTTTTAACTCCAAGATAGCGCCGCCAATTTCTTGCTTCGCTTTGAATGTAGACTTTTTGTCGAAGGTTAAGCCGTCGGCATCGAATAGTTGTTTGTAAAAACGATCGCTACGTAAATTAGTTTTTAGCAGATTCGAATTACGAAGCCAATCTAGCGCACCTTTTTGTGCTATCACTACGCCCCCGTTTGAAGCAAATTGCCCCAGCTTACGAGCAAACCTTTCATTTAAGGTGAGGTAGTTACCATCGGCCATAATAATGTGGCTGTAGTCACTGAGTTTTACTGAGGCAAGGTTATTAATATCGACTAAGGTAGTGGCCACTCCTAAGGTATTATCTAGGTAATACCAAAGCTGACCCACTTCGGCAATTGAGGTGCCTTTGCCGCTGAGGATTAATGGCCGGATGGGCTTAATGACCTTAAAGTCAGGGCTACCAAGATCGATGCCTTTTTTTGCGGCGCTGGTGTTCACTGCCACAATGTTAACCTTAAGTTTTTGGGCGAATTTTCCCACCTTCTGGCTGATCTCGTTGGCTGATAAGTTGTCCTGCTTTAACGGAATTTGCAGTGTCCCTGCAGCAAAATCTATCTCTTGCTCGGCTACGACAAGGCTAAAGGGTTTGGCCGCAAATTTGACCATGACTCCCTGCTCTAGAAGTTGTTGAAGTAGCAAAGCCGCTTGGCTCTCGCGCCAATCAACTAGCAAAGCAACAGTAGTACTGTCGTCCCAACTATCGGGCTTAAACTCTGGTGCGTTTTGACTTAATACACTTAACTCGAGTTTGATATTACGGCGCAATGTTAGGTCGAAAGCATGCTGTAAGTTCCAAGTTGAAATGTCATAGAACGTCGGGTCGATAAACTCTGTTCTATCATCAAACATGGCTTGAAGTAGTGACGACTGCGCCTGATTTTGCGGGATAAAAATACTGCTGTTGACCTCGAACTCGATACCACCCTGGGTAAGCGGATTAGTGAGATAGTAATACTCTATCTGATGTTGAGTTAGCAGCTTAGCCAGTGCGTTAATTCGGCCTGGATCATGATTTGTGCTCAATAACAGTCCAGCCTGGCGAGGTTTTTTCTTCATCGCTTGTTGGTGTTTGTTTTTGAAAAAGTCAGCCTGGTATTGCTCAAGTTCAGACTTTAAGGCTAGCGCGCCTTTGAGGCTTGATATTGAAGTGGCATATTGATTTTCTATCGCCTCTTGCAAACTCACCAGACCATTTTTAGAGTCTTGCTGTTGCCCACGGGCACTGGCTTGTTCAAACAGCACCCCTATGGCGCCGTTAATGTCAGGGTAGGTTGAGCCTTTGCCATAGAAAAAATCATCGAATAATTGACGGCTGAAATAGCTCTGCTTTTTATCATCGAGAGCAGCTTGGTGATAAGCGGCCAATTTTGCGGTTAACTTTTGGTTTGCTGCTGGCGTTAATGGGTGGGTTCTATCTGGCACACCGGGCTGAAAAAAGTATGTGTTGTTATGGCCCATCTCATGAAAGTCGCCGACATAATGCGGCTGCCAACGATGGAACAAGGCAACACGTCCCTGTGATTCAGGATGACGTAGAAACAGCCAGTCACGGTTGAGATCGGCTAAATAGTGATTGCTGCGACCTGTCGGCCAACCTTGTTTGTGTTCTTTGTGGTTAGGGTCGCTCACCGCCACTTTGCCAGCATAACCGTTAGCCCAAGTTGAAAAACGGTCTAGGCCGTCGGGGTTTTGGCTTGGCGTAATTAGCACGACTGCCTTATCGAGTAGATCGGTAACCCACTTATCTTCGCTGGTGGCTAGCATATGACTCAGTTTAATCGCGCTATGAGCACCGCTAATTTCATCACCATGAATTGAATAGGCTAGCCATATAATCAGTGGCCCACTTTGCTTGCCTAGATATTTGATCTGCTGTCTTTGCGCTAAGATCTCATCGAGTTTGGCTTGGTTTTCTGGCGAGGTGATAACCGCGGTGAGCTGTTGTCTTGCTTCATGGCTTTGGCCAGTATGTTCGATGGAGACTCTGGGGTTTTGCTTAGCAATTTCTTTAAGGTAATAGTTAATTTGATCGTGGCGCAGTAAACGCTCTCCCAGTGGGTAACCTAAAAATGCTTCGGGACTGGTTGTGGTTACGCCATAAAGGGGGTTATCGGTTAAACGCGTCTTTTTTGCTTCAGCAAAAAAAGAGGGGAATATCAAAAAAGCGCATAAAAAAATGAAACCGATTCTAAGCATGGAGTTTTTCGTTATATTTATAATATTGTTGTTAAATTAACAGCTCCACGTCGACAAAACCACTCTATGGGAAGATAAAAAACTGTGATCTAATTAGTGTTTATTCTTAATCTGTGAGCCTTAGGGGCTACAAAGGATTGCAGAGTAAGAGTATTATAGGGCTAATTCTTACTAAAACACTCAGGTTTATCCCTGACGGAGCATGTTTTCATGATTACCATTTCCGAAGCAGCTCAGGCGCATTTTGTTAAATTGTTATCAGATCAGCCTGAAGGAACTCACATTCGAGTATTTGTTATCAGCCCAGGTACTGCGCAGGCTGAGTGTGGCGTATCATATTGTCCACCAGATGCTGTTGAAGCGGACGACACTGAACTAGAATTTAATGGCTTTAACGCCATGGTCGACGAGAAGAGCGCACCATTCCTAGAAGAAGCCACTATTGACTTCGTTACCGATCAGTTGGGCTCTCAGTTAACGCTGAAAGCACCAAACGCTAAGATGCGTAAAGTGTCAGATGACGCTTCATTATCAGAGCGTATCGAGTACGTGATCCACTCTGAAATCAACCCACAGCTAGCTAGCCACGGTGGTAACATCTCGCTAGTTGAAATCTCTGAAGAGGGCATTGCGGTGCTTCAGTTCGGTGGTGGTTGTAATGGTTGTTCTATGGTTGATGTAACGCTTAAAGATGGTATCGAGAAGCAATTGCTTGAAATGTTCCCTGGTGAGCTAACAGGCGTTAAAGACGTCACAGAGCATCAACATGGTGAGCACTCTTACCAGTAATACAGATGTCTTCTTAAAAAACGCGACTCTAGCGCTAAGCTAGGTCGCGTTTTTTTATGTCTGCTTACTTATACCAATGCCAATCTGAGCTTGAACCAGTAATGCAGCGACAGTGAGGCACTGCGAGCCAGCATAAAGCAGCTCATCGCAGCCCATAGTGCAAAGTTACCCTGCGGTTCTAGCAAATACCACACAGGGAAGAACACGCCAAAGGTCGATAGAATCATACTATTACGCATCACTTTACCCTTAGCCGCACCAATATACACACCATCAAACAAGTAGGAGCCGAAGGCGAGCAAAGGCAAGAATATCACCCAGATAAGATATTGCTCAGCGACCTCTTTGACCTCACTAATACTGGTCAGCAGCGCAATAATGTGCGAGCCGGCTAAGGCAAAAAACAGCGTAAAGCCTAATGCGGCGATAGCAGACCAAGCCCAGGCTAATGTCACCGACTCTTGCATTAAACGACTGTTTTTTTGACCATAGGCTCGGCCAACTTCAGCTTCAGCATAATAGGCAATACCATCGAGTGCATAAGAGATAAGCAGTAGCAGGTTGAGCAATACGGCGTTGGCAGCAACAGTATTATCACCTAAGCCTGCACCGTAAAATGTCATAAACGCAAATGATAGCTGTAGGCATAAACTACGCACAAATATGTCGGTGTTGAGGCCCATTAGTTTGCCGTAGCTTTGCAGTGACAATTGCTTGACCACGTGAAATAGCTTAAAGCCACCAAGCTTATTAAGCTGTCCGCGTACCATAGTCAGTGCGACGAGGAAACCTGAGATATCGGCAATGACAGATGCGAATGCTGCGCCTTTAACTCCCCAACCGAAAACGAGAACGAAGAGGATATCCAACACAATATTGGCTAGGTTGGCGATAATAAGCTGCCACATTGCAGCCTTAGGTTGTTGGCGTCCTAGCAGCCAGCCAAGCATGACTAAATTCATGAGGGCAAACGGGGTCGACCAGATCCGCACTTGAAAATATTCACGACAATAGCGTTCAACTTCAACGCTGGCGTCGGACATCGCCATGGCAAGGTTAAGGATGGGCCATTGCAGGGCAATGGCAGCAATACCAAATAGTAATGCTAAACTTGCGGCCTGAACCAGTAGCTTAAATTGTTGCTGGGTATCGTTTGCGCCGTAGGCTTGCGCCACTAATCCAGTGGTTGCCATGCGTAAAAAACCTAATAACCACAAAATTAAGGTTATAATCGTTGACCCAACTGCCACGCCGCCTAAATAATAGGCGTTACTAAGATGTCCAACAACGGCAGTATCGACGAGTCCAAGTAGCGGCACCGTGATATTCGAGAGGATCATGGGGAGCGCAAGGGCAAATAGCTGTCGGTTTTTTTGTGGGTTTAACAGTAAGGCAATCATTTTAGAGGTCTAATATTTATGGTTAAAAACGTGTTGCTAGCGCTACTTGCGCTGACAGGTTTTTCGGCTCACGCGGCGGTGATTCTACAATATCATCATGTATCAGATAGCACGCCTGCGATCACCAGTGTTACTCCTGCACAGTTCAAAGAGCAGATGCAGTACCTGGCGGAAAACAACTTTAATGTGGTACCACTTTCAACGGTGGTGGAGTCTATTAAGGCAAAAAAAACGCTGCCAGCAAAAACGATTGCGATCACCTTCGATGATGGTTATCGCAGCATTGCTAATACAGCGCACCCCATTTTAAAGCAATATAAATTCCCCTACACGCTTTTTGTCTCGGTTGAGCCGATCCTCAAAGAATATGGCGAAATGATGAGCTGGCAGCAGCTTATCACCTTGTCTAATGAGGGAGCTGAAATTGCCAACCACAGCTGGGGGCATGAGCACTTAATTCGTAAAGAAGCGGGTGAGAGTGATGCACAATGGTTGGCACGCATTGAAGCCAATATTCTGCGAACCGAAAAAGAAATCGCTAAAGCGACCGGACAAAATTTGAAAATGTTGGCTTACCCTTATGGTGAGTACAATCAACAGATTGAAGCGATGCTTGAGAAACATGGTTTTGTGGCATTTGGTCAGCAGTCGGGTGCAGCCGGTCCGTATTCACCGCTAACGGCACTACCGCGTTTTCCTGTTGCTGGCGTGTATGCCGACCTCAACAGTTTAAAGGTAAAACTACATAGCTTAAATATGCCGGTGATTTCGCAAACCAACAGCAATCCACAGTTGCAGCAAGGTCAGTGGCGACCTGAGATTAAAGTGACTTTGGACATGAGCGATATCAATGCATCACAGTTAATGTGCTTTATTCAGGGGCAGGGGGCTAAGAAGCCTAACTGGATCTCTGAAAATGAGTTCAGTATTCAGGCTGAGTTGGATCTGCCCGCAGGTCGTTCACGTTATAACTGTACGGCTCCGAGTAAGAGTAAAGGCAGTTATTACTGGTTCTCACAGCCTTGGATCCGACCTAAATCTAACGGTCAGTGGATAGCAGAATAGCTAATTAGATGATAACAAAGCCCCTGCAAAGGAAATGTCGCTAAGTTAAGCCAAAAGTTAAGCTTAAATTTGATGACTAAACACAAAGCAAAGAACCCAGCATAAGCTGGGTTCTTTGCTTTAAAAGCGATATACCACGAAGCGCTTACTTAGCTCACAACACTGACAACACCGAAGCCACGATGAAAAGAAAAGTGTGTGCAGGTTTGTATTGTGCGTTTTTTAACTCAAATCTTGAGCTGAGTTAACTGGAGTACTTATCAATAATTGCATTGACGTCATGAATTAAATCGCGATTTTTTATCTGAGGTAATTGTCCGGGGATCTCTGATTTTGGCTTGATAATCGCAACCTTCTCACCTTTAGGTGACACTAGGGCAAATGAGGCGCTATGGTCAACTTGGTAATTATCTCCTTCCCCTACCATGGCATAAACAAAACCTAGACTACGGGTGACTGGCAGCAGTTGCTTATGTTCGCCGGTGATAGCCACAAATTCTGGATTAAAGAAGCGCATGTAATTTTCCAATGTGCTACTCGAGTCCCTTTGTGGGTCAACAGATAGAAAGATAACCTGTAGATCTTTATCTTGCGCCAGGCTTGGGTACGCCGAGGTCAATTTACCCATGGTCGTCGGGCAAACGTCGGGGCAAGAGGTATATCCGATGAAAAACAGGCTCCATTTTCCATTTAAGTCAGCGTTGGTGAATGTATTACCACGCTGGTCTGTGAGTGAAAATGGGGCTAACGGTTGCGGCGATGGATACTCGAAGCTAGTTTGCAGCGCTAACGGTTTAGCCTGGTTTAGTTGAATTCCTGCGTAGGCACCTGCAGCGACCATTAAAATAGCTGTAATAATCCATGTGAGCTTCATCTTTTTTCTCCTAGCGCATTAATACCTAATAACAGCTGTAAATATTTCTTATCGTCAAATGGTTATGCAAACAGGCTTATACCCACAAGTAGTGATCAACCAGCAAGGCGATAAACAGTAGCATCAGATGATAGATTGAAAACTTAAATAGCTGCATCGCCATGCCGGGTGCTTCGTGAAACTTAAGTTGCCAAGCTTTATAGATAAAAGCAGCGCTCAGCAATGTTGAACTCACCAAATAAACCGGACCACACATGCCTACTAATACGGGTAATAAGCAGGCGATGGCTAACAAAATTGTATAGAGGAAAATACAGGTTTTTGTGAATTCGACACCATGAGTCACAGGTAACATAGGGATATCGACCTTGGCATATTCGGCTTTACGATGAATGGCTAGCGCCCAAAAATGCGGTGGAGTCCAAGCAAAAATGATGATGACAAGCAGCAGTGCATTACCGTGAAATTCGCCGGTAACCGCAGTCCAGCCAAGTAATGGTGGCATGGCTCCCGCTAAGCCGCCAACCACAATGTTTTGTGGCGTCGCACGCTTTAAGTAGGCGGTATAAACCACGGCATAACCTATCAAACTTGCAAAGGTGAGCCATGCTGTTAATGGGTTAACTAGGGCGTACAGTACGACAAAACCAAGGATCCCAAGGCCAAATGAAAACGTCAGTGCTTTTGCTATCGATACTCGGCCTTTAGGCAGCGGGCGGTTATAGGTACGAGCCATTAAGCCATCAATACGACGATCGATAAGATGATTAAAGGCTGCAGCGGAACCTGCCATCATGCCTATCCCTGCCATGCCCGCAATTAAGGGCACGATGGGCACAGCGCCTGGTACGGCTAAGCACATGCCGACGAGTACGGTGAGCAACATGAGCGCCACGACTTTAGGTTTGGTCATTTCGTAATAAGCGCGCCATTGAATAAGCGGCGTCGAGTGGTCTTGCTGAAGTGCGATTGGTTTTTGCATTAGTGAAACCTCTCGATATTGTGTTGCGAAATGAAAAGGGCATTATTGGTTGTCATAAAAGGCCCCTATGCTTTGCGCCATAAGGCGTAATTAATAAAAACTAACGTCAGTAGTAATAGTGCAGCGCCGCCATTATGAGAAACCGCGATGCCCAGTGGTAGGTGCAGAACGACGTTGCTGATCCCCAGTGCGACTTGCACAATGACCAAAGCGACTAATAGCCATGCGGTATTACGCATGATGTTTGAGTTAGCGGTGCGAATAAGCTTGAAGGCTAAATACAGCAGCATGACCGCGGTAATCACAGCGCCGATACGATGGGCAACATGAATGGTCATTCTGGCTGAATAGTCTAAAACACCATATTCATAACTGGCGTGTTCACCTTGAAATGGCGAGAAGGCTTGAGCAAAGCTCAGATTATCAACCCAGTTTCCCTCACAAAATGGCAAGGTGGTGCAGGCCAGCGCGGCATAATTTGATGAAGTCCAGCCACCTAAAATAATTTGCAGTAACAAAACTCCAATGCAGATGGCGGCAAAGCCTGCCATCTTTCGTGCAGGAGCATCACCACCAGGGATCCTAAGCGGTTTACTGCGTAGATAAAGTAATAACAGCAGCGAGAACAGTGCAAACCCGCCCAATAGATGTGCCATAACGATAATCGGCATCAGTTTCATCGTCACTGTCCACATGCCGAGCGCAGCTTGGAAGATGATAAGCGCTGCAATAAACATAGGCAGTTTCTTAGGCGCATCCTTAGTCTTAAGGCTGAGGATTAAGATGAGTAATACCAATAAACCCAAGGCACCGGCAATGTAACGGTGGATCATCTCAAGCCATGCTTTATCTGCTTCAACTGTATGTTCTGGAAAGGCTTGTTGCACCTGGTTTAGCTCATGAGTTTGGGTAGGGACTTTGAGCATGCCATAGCAGCCGGGCCAGTCTGGGCAGCCAAGACCAGCATCCGATAGTCGAGTATATGCTCCCATCAGAATCACGCATAAAGTAAACACTAATGTGACTTTCAATAGCGACTTAATCTGCATATCAAACGTCTCCTTAGCCAATCCGTGATAGTTTGAGTAACTTACGTAGGTCAGCCACTAAGGCTTTGCCTTGCATTATTTGTGCTTGATGATCTTCAGCTACTGGGTAGCTCATCACTAAGCTACCTAAGGGATCGACTATCACTAATTCTTGCTGATCAAGCAGCTGGCTAAGTGCTTTAGAGGGGGTTGCGGTTACAAAATCAAAGGCGTCGAGTACAGTCGTATCACTGTGCTCATTAACCAAAATAATGGTATGAACACGGTCTTGATGTCGACCCAGTGCGGTATGACTTTGCTGCAGAATATAGAGCCTATCTTCGCAGACGGCATTACAGTGGCTAGGAAGTAGGTAGAGCAACTGCCATTCATGGGGCAGTGGATTCACCATAGCTAGATTCTGATAGCTGGTATCGGTATCGAGCAATTGCCCCTTATTGGTGGCTCCGCCTTGGTACAGGTCAAAGCTGAGCACCAGTTTTGCCGCTATCACAGGCAGGACAAAAGCCAGTAATAACAGTATCAGTGTTTTTTTGCCGCTTTTTTGGGGGGAGTTCATTCCATCTCCTCTTTATCTTACTAAAATCCATCAAATTTGATGATTAAAATTAAGTCTTCCCATTACGGCTAGGAGCTTAATTTCTAACCTACATCGTCTAACCTTCGTTAGCAATAGAGCAATATGATTACTTGTTATATCGTTGTTTTAACATGCGAAAAAATAAATAGCCCATGATCAATATAAATACGCCTGCCATTGCAAACCACTGTACGGCATAACCTTGATGCTTCTGCGACGATAACGGGATTGGTTGCCACGGATGAGGGTATGGGTTGTCAAGATTACTCGGCTGTAATACGACGCCGGAGAGCGATTGATTAAGTTGTTCAGACAGCTGTGGGATATTGAGATTTTGGATGCGTTTGGGCCAACCAGCTTCAGCCATCAGATCAAAGCTCATCGGGTTAAACTGCTTTTGGTAAACCCGCCCCTCTAGCATTATAGGATTGGTAATCGCTGTTAAGTTTGGTAGCTTAGAGCGATCCATACTCGCTGAGATAAAGCCGAGTTCAACTAACAACCATGGCTCTGATGCACTGACCTGCAAAGCTTGTAAGGCAATGTAGCCTACTCTACCCTCATAGACTTGATTATCGAGCAAGAAAACATTGGTTGAGATGGGAGCCACCGCCGTTTTTAGCTTAAACCCTGTTAAAGGCTCATCTTTAGGGAGGCTGAGCAGTTGCGAATAGCTTAATACAGAAGCTGCTTGTCTATCTGTTAGTTGTTGCTGCCAGAGAGCCTTATATTGAGCTCTTTCAAGCTGCCAAAAACCTAACTTGACCAAAATAGAAAACACAATCACAGTAGAAAGCACAATAAATAACCAAGCAAGATTCACCTTAACGCGAGGAAGCGCCATGTCTGCTTTGTTTGTCTTTAAATTAGTTTTCGTACTGCTACTGCTATTCATACTGGTTAATTTAGGTCGAGCCCTATTTATTATGGTGAAAGGAGAAAAGAGTATCCCCATGAGTCAATTCTTAGGTCGCCGAGTCCTCTTTTCTGTACTCGTGGTGCTGTTACTGCTGGTGGCATTAGGGACGGGAGTCATAACACCTAACTCCAGACCCTACTGATGACATTATTGTTTATGTGATCGTATTAATATCGGCAATATGAGTGGTTAAAGCACATAAACAAAGAAAAACAAGCACAGCCAAACCACATCGACAAAGTGCCAATACCAAGCCCCTGCTTGAAAAGCAAAGTGCTTATCTGGGGTAAAGTGCCCTTTAAGCACTCGTAAAAACAACACCATAAGGAATACCGTTCCTAGGGTAACGTGCATGCCATGGAAGCCGGTTAGCAAGAAAAAGGTGTTACCGTAAATGCCTGAATTTAATGTCAGCCCCATTTCTTGATAGGCATGGACATACTCTTCCACTTGCAAGAATAAGAACGCTACCCCAAGTAAAATGGTTATTGCTAGCCAAACGGTTAACGCGGTACGCTTATTTTTTTCTAACCCTACGTGAGCAAAATGCAATGTTATCGAAGAGGTCAAAAGAATTAAGGTGTTGTAGAGCGGTAGTCCTGTCCAGTCCATCGCTTGGGTCAGGCTGCCATCTGGCGTTGTCAGTAAGGGCCAAGCAGCTTCAAACATTGGCCATAATACTTCATGGGTCATCTCATTATTTGAGGCGCCGCCAAGCCAAGGTATTGCGATAATTCGGGCATAAAATAAGGCGCCAAAAAAAGCAGCAAAGAACATGACTTCAGAAAAGATAAACCAGCTCATTCCTTGCCTAAAGGATCGATCCATCTGTTTGGAGTAGAGCCCTGCCATAGATTCGGCGATAACGGTTCTAAACCAGCCAAAAATCATGAAAATGATAACCGCAATACCAGCTAGCAAAATATAGCCACCACTGCCGCCTTCTGTTTTTAATTCAGATACATAGCTTCCAGCACCAAAGGCGATAAGAAATAAACCTATCGCGCCAATAATGGGCCACGCACTTTGCTCTGGTACGTAGTAGTTTTCGTGTTTATGTTCAGTTGTCATTTAGCCGCTCCTTGCCCTGTAACGGCTTTAGCCCCAGTTTTAGTGACTGTGTTAATCACAGCGACGTTTTTATTGCAGGAGTAGTTTTCATCTATATGTTCAGTTGTCATTGTGCAGCTCCTTGCTCCACGACATTACTTGTGGCACTTACTACATAGCCCTTGTCGGTGATGTTGTAGAGGGTATAAGAGAGGGTCAGGGTCGAGATTGAATCCGGCAATTGGGGATCCACAAAAAAGATGAGTGGTAGCTCGGCTGCAGCGTTAGCCTGCAATACCTGCTGATTGAAACAGAAGCATTCCGTCTTATTAAAGTATGCCGCCCCCTGTCCGGGAGAAACAGACGGAATAGCCTGCCCCACAATATGCTCTGCCGATAAATTCGTAGCGACAAAATGAGTACGAATAAGCTCACCGGGATGCACTTGCATGGTATTAACCTGAGGTTTAAATGTCCAAGGCATGTCGCTTTGCACTTGAGACACAAACTCAACCGTTATGGTTCTGTTTTTATCCACTGCGACAGGCTGATAAACACTGGCGGTACTTGCGGGTTTACCGTTAATACCCAATGCGTCGCACAGCACGTCATATAAAGGAACAAGCGCAAAACCAAACCCAAACATGCCCACAGCGCCAATAATTAGCATGGCGAGCAATTTGCGATTGGCGTTACGCTTCATCTCAGTCATCTTTATTTCACCTCTGGCGGGGTGGTAAATGAGTGATATGGCGCAGGGCTAGGAATGGTCCATTCTAATCCTTCGGCGCCTTCCCATGGTTTGGCTGGAGCCTTTTCACCACCACGAATACACTTAATCACTACGGCTAAAAAGATCAGCTGCGAAAGGCCAAATGCGAAGCCGCCGATCGATACAATCTGGTTCACATCAGCGAACTGGATAGCATAATCAGGAATACGCCTTGGCATTCCGGCTAAGCCTAAGAAGTGCATTGGAAAAAACAGCACGTTGACTGAAATTACCGAACACCAGAAGTGCCAGCGCCCTAAGGTTTCGCTGTACATATGGCCGGTCCATTTGGGTAGCCAATAATAGGCCGCTGCCATGATGGAGAATATTGCTCCAGTCACCAATACATAATGAAAATGCGCCACCACAAAGTAGGTATCATGGTATTGGAAGTCAGCAGGAGTGATCGCCAGCATTAGTCCCGAAAAGCCCCCTATGGTGAACAAGATAATAAAGGCCACCGCAAATAACATGGGAGTTTCAAAGGTAATAGAACCTCGCCACATGGTCGCAACCCAGTTAAATACTTTTACGCCTGTCGGCACTGCAATCAGCATGGTGCAATACATAAAGAACAATTCAGCAAATACCGGCATACCCGTAGTAAACATGTGATGCGCCCACACCAGGAACGACAAAACGGCGATACTCGCAGTGGCGTAAACCATCGATGAGTAACCAAATAAGCGCTTACGGCTAAAGGCTGGCACAATTGCCGAGATGATACCGAATGACGGCAAGATCATGATGTACACCTCAGGGTGGCCAAAGAACCAGAAAAGATGCTGGAACATGACAGGATCCCCGCCGCCGGCGGCATCAAAAAAGCTAGTGCCGAAGTATTTATCGGTGAGTACCATAGTCACTGTGCCAGCGAGCACAGGCATGACCGCAATAAGTAAAAAGGCGGTAATTAACCAGGTCCAAACAAATAACGGCAGCTTCATCCAAGTCATACCGGGGGCACGCATATTGACGATAGTGACGACCACATTAATCGCGCCCATGATTGAGCTAATCCCCATGATATGAACTGCAAATACAAATAGAGCGGTACTGTCAGGGCTATAGGTTGTCGATAGTGGTGCGTAGAATGTCCAGCCGAAATTGGGGCCGCCACCTTCCATAAAAAGTGAGCTTAACAAAATGGCAAATGCGAAAGGTAGGATCCAAAAGCTCCAGTTATTCATTCGCGGTAGCGCCATATCGGGAGCACCAATCATCATCGGAATTAGCCAGTTAGCTAGGCCTGTAAAGGCCGGCATCACAGCGCCAAATACCATCACTAAACCGTGAACAGTGGTCATCTGGTTAAAGAAGTTGGGTTCGACTAATTGCAATCCGGGCTGAAATAGCTCTGCGCGGATCACCATTGCCATCGCGCCACCGGTTAAAAACATAATAAAACTGAACCAAAGATAGAGGGTGCCAATATCTTTATGGTTAGTGGTTAACAGCCAGCGCATAATACCTTTTGGCGCGCCATGGTGGTGGTCATCATGGCTCACGTCGTTAGCGGCTGGTGAGTCTTGTGTAATTGTGCTCATGTTAATCCCTTACTTTCCGTGACCATCAACATCAGAAGCCTGAACGGCATCACCAGAGTTATTACCCCAGGCATTGCGCTCATAAGTCACCACTGCAGCAAGCTGTTGTGGTGTAAGTAGCGCGCTAAATGACTGCATTGCCGTACCAGGTTTACCATTGATAACAATATCAAGGTGAGCGGCTACAGGGCCTTTGATGATTGGGCTACCCACTAATGATGGGAACGCTGGAGGTAGGCCTGTCCCCGCTGCTTGATGACAAGCCGCGCAGCTAGTCATATAGACTTTTTCCCCCATGGTCAGGAGTTCATTCATGGCTAGGTCACCTAATGGTGCCGTTGTTAGTTCTTTAGTTACCTCGTCATCAGCTTTGGTTTCTGAGGTTGTATCTTGATTAACCTCAGCTTGTGTTGCAGGTGAGGTCGCAGGTATTGCACTTGGAGTCGCTGGGGTTGTATCTACCGATGTTGCTGGCGTGGTCGTATCTGAGCTTACGTCGGCTGCTTGAACAGTGTCGCCTGAGTTATTGCCCCAGGCATTGCGCTCATAAGTCACTACGGCAGCAATTTCAGTTGCAGTTAACTGGCTAGAAAACGCCTGCATAGCAGTGCCCGATTTACCATTTAATACAATATCGATATGCAGCTGAGCAGGCCCTTTAATAAGCGGGCTGCCAATAAGAGAAGGGAATACGCCAGGTAGGCCAGCACCATTAGGCTGGTGGCAGGCAGCGCAGCGTGCAAGGTAGACTTGCTCGCCTTGCGCCATTAATTCTTCCATTGTTAGCGTTTGCGATAGGGCAGCCTTTGCTGCCACTTCGGCATTGCTGGCGGCTTGTTGTTGTGCAATCAGCCAAGCATCAAAATCTTCTTCTGATAAAGCTTCAACAACAATAGGCATAAAGCCATGGTCTTTACCGCAGAGCTCGGCACATTGGCCACGATAAGTGCCCGGTTTGTCGATGCGGGTCCAGGCTTCATTAATAAATCCTGGATTAGCATCTTTTTTAACGGCAAATGCGGGTACCCACCAGGAGTGAATAACATCATCTGAAGTCATTAAGAAACGTACTTTACGATTAATCGGTAGTACCAGTGGCTTATCTACCTCTAAAAGGTAGTTTTTACCTTTTGCTTCTTCGCCATCTATCTGCGCTCTGGGGGTAGAAAGCAGACTGAAAAATTCAACATCTTTGTTGAAATAGCTGTAATGCCATTTCCATTGTGAGCCGGTAATCTTGATGGTGAGGTCAGCATTACTTGGATCTTCCATAGCAATCAATGTCTTGGTTGCGGGAATAGCCATAAGTATAAGAATAATAAAAGGTACAACAGTCCAAAGGATCTCGACTTTAGTACTTTCATGAAAGTTGGCGGCGACTGCGCCTTTTGATTTGCGGTGGTTGATCATAGCGTAAATCATGATGCTAAAAACCACGATGCCAATAGCACAGCAGATGTAGAGAATAATCATATGGAGGTTGTAAACCCGCCCACTGATATCCGTAACACCCTCTGTCATATTAAGCGGCATTTCTGATGCAACAAGTACGGGCGAAAATAGCAACGCCAGCACACAATACAACAATTGCTTCACTAGACTTCTCCTCTGTCCACAAGACAAAGAAGAGTCACACAGTAAGTCTCTGCTCTATGTAAACTCTTCAGTTCCCAAAAAAGCAACGATGACTTCAAAGTGCGCGAGTGGCTTGCCTATCGAGTCGCAATTAATGGGATCGCGACACAGGCTATTGTATTCAGTGCTATTCACTGCTGGTGTAACCACGTTGGCACATACGGCTGAAATATATCAGGCCAATCTCAGTCTAAGCTTCAAATTCAGGACTAATCCCAGAGCAAAGACCGACAACTAAATCGCTCGGATATAACAAAATATCGTTGTTATGACTTCCTACACTACTTGGTGTTTAAATATTGATCAAGATCACTTTTTCAATTATTGATAATAAAAAAGCCCTCGAATGAGGGCTTTAGAAAATCGTTTGTACTAGAAGGCGCTTACTAAAACGCACCTCCTAGTCATCATGTATTAGAAAGCGAGGAGATGTTCTGCTTAATGAACAGCACCAAACAGGGAGGCTTGACCAAAAGCACTATCCTGCATATTGATTGAGCGACAAGATTGTTGCTTATTTGTGTTATCAATCGAATGTTCAATGACAATGCCGACAGCGCGAGCGCTTTTGGCAACGATTTGTAGGCGTCGATTGTCACGAGCATCTAAAGAGTTGGTCCAAGTAATCACCGCACTTGAGGTACCGCTTGTTAAGGCTTTTTCCATTGCCCAAAGTGTTTCCACTTCATCTTTAGCATGAACCAGTAAAATGCGGTCCATTCTTACACCCGCAGCTGCTAGCATCTGCTTGTAGCCAATATTCGGCGGGCTAATCAGTACAATCCAGCGACCCTGTTGGCTCAATTGTGAAAGCTGAGCACTGATCTGGTTCAGCTCATCACGCCCTTGAGTTTGGGTCACCATAGTCGTGATGTCATTACTCGTGCTGCTCACCATATTGGTCGATGGCATATCTTGCCACAGCCCAGGGTGACGAGGACTCGTTCCCATTAGTTTGTTCATTGCCAGTCTCCATTACGGATCACACCAACGGCTAAACCTTCAATGCTTAAGCTTTGGTTTGCTAGATCCACTTCAATTGGTGAATACTCTTCGTTCTCAGCATGTAAGAAAACTTTGTTACCCTTTTTCTCAAAACGCTTAACGGTAACATCATCTTCAACGCGTGCTACAACCACTTGGCCGTTACGTGCTTGCTGTATTTTGTGTACAGCCAGTAGATCACCTTCTAGTATGCCAATATTCTTCATACTGTCACCACGGACTCTGAGTAAGAAGTCTGCTGATGGCTTGAACATGGCGGGATCGACTTTATAGTGTTGCTCGACATGCTCTTGCGCAAGAATCGGTTCACCTGCAGCAACTTGGCCGATAAGGGGTAAACCTAAATCTGCATCTTCAGTGTCTTCTTGGGTTAACTTAATACCGCGAGACGTGCCCGGCATAATTTCAATGCAGCCTTTTTTAGCTAAGGCTTTTAAATGTTCTTCAGCAGCATTGGCTGACTTAAAACCTAAACGTCTAGCGATCTCGGCACGGGTAGGTGGCATGCCAGTATCAGCAATATTACGTTTAATTAGCTCTAAAATTTCAGCTTGGCGCGGTGTAAGTGGTCTCATGGTTAACCCTGTCTTTCTATACAGTAACTGTTAGTATATACAGTATTTTTTTGAGTGCAAGTAATAACCAGTTATATTGTTTTTTGTGGGATCCAGTTTCAAATGAAATAAATCCAGCGATGTGAAACTCGTTATTGGGTAGCGCCTGAAGGTACCTCTTTATCTCAAGCGTTCATTAGCTGACTTTGTTGCCTACTCATTTAGTATCTCGGGTGCGTTTGTTCCATAGACAAATAAGTCCGCGCAATTGAGCCTCTTGCGCCCGCTGTTGGTTCAACTTTATTTCCTTGCACTTTTACCTGACAGCTACCAAAGCTCGAACGAGAAGAAGGGAGTGGTAAGCAACAAGGCATTTGCTCTACTTTATACTTGCTGACGACCTTGGTATGTACAAAAAGGCTAGGTATAGTTTGCCGAACACATACCTTAAAAAACAGAGCCCAATCAAAGGTTGGGCTCTGTTTCGAGATCTAAGGTGCCAGCTGATTAACCTTATTAACTGCTAAGATTAACCGCCGCAGCCATCAGAACTTCTGGAGTTGATATAGCGAACATCTTTCGCTCTGTCATAATTGGCAGGATCGAGCGTGTCATGCTTTTTGATGAATTGATAAAGCATATCTGCATCAATAAAGCCGGTATCTCTCGCCTTTTCCTTTAACTTGGGATACTTATTACCGCCCGCAGCGTTATAGCTAGGGAGGGTAAATCGATATTTATCTGTTAGCTTGAAGGGCTTATCACCAACAGTTCTGATATCGACATCTTTAGCTTTACAGTCAACGGTCATCTTGATACCGCTAAAATGGGCAAAGCCTCCAGAGCCTCGAGTCTTAAGCGCAACCCTAGACAAATACTTCTTTAGTTCGGCTCCATTCATCTCGGTTACAGTCACGCTGTTGGAAAAAGGCTGCACCTTAAGCACATCACGATATCGAATGGGCCCTTTCTTTATGGTGGCTCGAATACCACCTGAGTTTATGATCCCAAAATCTGCGGGGATAGGAAGCTGAGTTTGAGCGTGCGCAATCATCACCCCCAGAGGCGTAGCTTGGTAACGAACAATCTTACGCTTACCAATGAAGTCCGCCTTTGCAACACCAATCTGTTCTCTCAACTTCAGCTGCCCCTTACGCTGATAGGGCCGAAGCAGTTCGAGGGTTTCCTTATCCTTAGGCGTTAGCATATGAGGCGGATAGTAGGAACCAAACTTGGTTTCTGTATTCACTGGTACTAACTCGTAGTTTGCCAAGTGTAGCTTACCACCATAGTATTCAAAATCGGCGCGACCAACGAACTTTCCCCACTCGTAGGCTTGCATGATCCAAGTGCCATTTTGACGATCAGGCCTACAAGGCTCATCTCGACCATAATCTTCTACGTACTCACCAGTGTCCCCTTCCATACACACAGGCAACTGTGAATGTCCGCCAATGATTGCTTGGATCTGGCCAGGCTTTAGGCTTTTGGCAAGAGCAACATCACCGGGCTCGTTACTTCCATGTTTACCATTTTCATAGTGACCCATATGGGTGAGACTAAAAACAAGATCCGGTTGATGCTTCTGCTCAAGCTCTGCCAAAATATTTTTTGCCTCAGCTTGTGCTGAAGTGAATTTTAGATCTTCAACGAATTCTGGATTACCTATCTCAGCGGTATGCTCGGTAGTCAGGCCGACTACGGCTAGCTTCAAGCCTTGAACCTCGAATAGCTTGTAGGGTTCGAAGTAGCGTTGCCATTCACCATCGACTTGGCGATAGATGTTGGCCGATAACCACGGGAACTTTGACCAGCCTCTCTGCTTATCCATCACCGTCGATGGATTATCAAACTCATGGTTACCCACGGCCATGGCGTCATATCCAAGGTGGTTCATGCCGATAAAATCTGGCTCGGCGTCTTGAAGATCAGACTCAGGTACGCCAGTGTTAATATCGCCACCTGAGAGCAGTAACGTTTCCCCACCTTGCTCGGTGACCTCTTTACGAATTTGGTCGAGAATGGTTTTTCGCGCGGCCATACCATACTCACCTCTAGAGCCTTGCCAAAAACGGCCGTGGTGATCATTGGTATGGAGCAAGGTGAAGCGCTTACAGTCATCACCAGCGGCTTGACAGGCGATAGATGCTGTCGTCTTAGGCGCCTCTTCCACCTTTTCCTTACCACAGCCGCTCAATGTTAACGTTAGAGCGATAGCTGAGCCGGTAAGAAGTAGGCTAGAAGGACGGAGTGAAGTATTCATAATAATCCTTCAATATTATTCAGATAAGCGTTGTCATTTGCCCTAATAGCTGATTTCTCATTCTGAGAGCAACGCGCACAAGGCGAGATGTAGACAACGTCTGTACAGTTAAAAAAAGCAGCACCCAGAGCGATCCCGGTGCTGCTTTTTATAGGCTTAACTGATGATTAGCCTTGGCGGCGACGCCACCACATTAGCGGTAGCAGCAAAGTAATAAAACCACCTAAACTACCCGCCCCATCAGGCTTAGTCCAACCAGGTTCTTCGGTGTTTTTCACCTCAATGCTAACAGACTGACTGAAGCTTTCTTCGTCAACCGTTGCCGTAAGCTCGAACACAAGCACTTGATCAATATCGACGCTAGGTGAAGTCACATCAAGTGTCAGACCTGAAGCGGTAAACACTGCCGTGTTTCCAGATACCTGCTTCCAGCTATAGCTAGTCCCTTCTGGAGCATCTGTAACCGTCGCTGTGATGGAAGTTTTATCACCTTCAGTCAGCTGCGTGTTGCCTGCAAACGTTACATCTAAAGTTAGAGGCACGTTAGTCACGATCAGGCTAACAGCTTTGGTTGTTTCCAACGTGCCGTCGCTGATGGTCACCGTAAAGTTCAAAGTCTCGTCGGCTTTAATCATTGGCGCAGTCAGAGACAATATAGCCATGTCGCCAACAACCGTCTTCTCTTCATCAACAATCTGCTCCCACTTGTAAGTAAGAGTAACACCTTCGCCAGCGTTGATTGCAGAGGCATCTATGGTGTATGCAGACCCTTCAGTGACACTCTCAGGAGTAACAATATCACCTTCGACTACCAAACCTGGGTTTGGATCGTCACCACAGGTTGCACCATACACTTGCTGCACTAACTCAGGGCGGTCAATGAAGGGGTTACGGTTGCCCTGGTATTTGTATACCTGGTTGTTACGGTTCTGCTCGTAGGTATCAACAGCATCTAACTTGTTCCATGCATACAGAGTACAAAGCGTGCCGATGAGCGGTTCGCTATCCTCGGCAGTAGTCGTTAGCCGATCGACTGCGACTAGATCAGGCATATTCGTTGTAGCGGTATCAGTACCCTGATATCGAGTATCCATATACATGATCATACGAGCGACATCGCCTTTCACCTCATCACGAGGTTCCCAGCAGTCGGTAGCTTTGTCGAGGTAGTTACCAGTACCCATACCGTTGAACATCACCTCTTCACCAGTATCCATACACGCACCAAAGTCATTGTTGCTTCGTGCTGTGTTGATGCCAGGATCTGAAGGACGCAGGTGATGAGCATCGGTGTAGCCCCACTGCGAGTCGCTAGGGAAACCATGGCTCTTGGCCCAAACGTGCTCACGATTCCACTTGCCCGCACCGCTACCACTAGTCTGGTTGTCGTACTTAGAAATAGAAGCACCGGTGTAGATTTCAATAACATTTTTATCGTTATCAGGATCTTGGTCAGCGTGGGTTAGTGTGCTCCAAACCTGCTTATAGGTCAGATACTTGTGATCTTTGGCTATAATGATCGACAGAGCATTCTTAAGCTCATCTGCATGGGCAAAATCACCACTTAATACATCTGAGTAATAGATCTCACCATTGAACGTAGTAGGGTCGGCAACCGGAGTTAGCGTCTCGCAGTTGGTGCAAGGGCCTGTTTCTGGCTCTGGTTCTGGAGGCGTTACTGAACCGTCACAGGCACTCTCACCAGCACAACCAAGGCCGTCAGAGGTATCGACATCGAATACAGCCCACTGATTGTTAGCACTAGGGAAGTCAGCTTCGGCAACAGTATCTCCTGCAGTGACACTGGCTTTACGACGCAGCGTCTTATTCGCAGTGGAGAAATTTGCGTCGTTTGGATCAGTCCAAGCAGAGCCAGGGTCTTCACCGAGCTTACCGAAGCGATCGATAACCACATCATCTTTGGTCAATACTAGGGCATCGTCACCGTTGAAGTAGGTCACGGTAGAAGCGTTGCCTATTTTAAACTCATCGGCGGAACCAGCGTTGTGGAACACAAGGCTCTTGCCCGGATCCAGAGTGCCAGTTAAGGTCTCTGTATTACCAGGCTCTGTCTTACCATTGCCAAATAGAGTCAACTTGTAAACATTGGCATCCAAATCGATGGCTGTGCCACCTACGTTGGAGATTTCAATAGCTTTGTTGTTGCTGCTGCCTTCGATGTATTCGGTAAGCAACAGTAAGCCTGGAGTGGCTTCAGAGCTACAAGCGCTTTCACCGGTGCAGCCCAGACCATCAGAAGTGTCAGTATCAAACACTGCCCACTGGTCACCACTTGGGAAGGCCGCGGCAGCATCGGTATCACCTGTGGTAACACTGGCTTTGCGACGCAGAGTCTTATTAGCACTGGAGAAATCGGCGTTATTTGGATCAGTCCAAGCAGAGCCAGGATCTTCGCCCAACTTGCCAAAGCGATCGATCACTGCATCATCCTTGGTCAACACAACGGCATCATCGCCATTAAACCAGGTAATCTCTGATGCTGTGCCGACCTTAAAGTCATCAGCAGCACTAGAGTTGTGGTAAACAATGCTTTTACCCGCATCCAATGTGCCACTCAGCGTTTCAGTCTTTCCAACTGTAGTTTTGCCGTTGAAGTAAAGGTTTAGCTTGTAAGTGTTGGCATCCAGATCGATGCTGCTACTACCTACATTGGAGATCTCCAGCGCTTTGTTATTGCTGCTACCCTCAACGTACTCAGTAATAACCAAATTTGCATTGGCGGCTGTGGACAGGGTGCCCAAAACCATAGCAGTGGCCGCAGCAACTGCATTCATTTTAATTCTCATAATCGTATCTCTTTTTGAATCCTTGATGGGAAGCGCACTGCCCGAAAGCAGGCGCTTCATTGTCGAGAGCAACGCTTATTTGCGAAGACGACGGCGCATAGCTGCCAGCCCGAATAGGGATAACAAGCTGATGAAACCAGTGCTACCAGCACTACCGTCACCACCAGTGTTATCGCTTTCTTCTTCTACAATGTCAGCAATCAAGGAGTCGCGGTTAGATACCTTCGCTAGGAAAGATTGCTCAGACCCAGCTACAAGTTTTCCGTCACGCTGTAGGCTTACGGAAACGTTGTAGATAGCAGATGGCGCACCAAAGACCTCGAAATTTACCAAAGCTGTTGTGTCATTAGAAAGCACCACATTAGGCAGAACCATTTGGCTCAAATCTAAACGCTGTTCATCATCATCAGGACTCATACTGACGGTTGCGACATCGCCAACTTGAGTCGAAATACCCGCAGGGATCTGGTAAGGAACCTTGATTAGCTTTCTTAGTTTTGGCAGGTTCAGAGGTACGTTAGGATCCGTATCACCAGGCTTATAGCTAAGGGTAATCAGTGCAGGATCGTGATCCGACGCGCGATAGATGTCCTCTTTGTAGAACTTATGCGTTCCAGTACCGTCGATGGTACCTTTAAAGCGGTTTTGGTAGTCATACAGACCGGTCTCTGCAGCATTAACATGCCAGTCAGTGGCATCAATCACGCGGTCTTTCAGAGACGGTGAGATCAAGATGTGATCAAGCGAGCCTATTTCGTCACTGAAAGAGTAACTCCAAGGCGTCTCTCCTTTCTCCTTGAGCTTTTCACCGACGATATCTATGTAGCCATAAGTTTTAGTGATGGTGACTGGTGAGCCATCTTCGTTAAACTGAGGCTTAGGTCCAAGGAAAGTGTGGCTAGCGGTAACGATCGTCTTGTTGCGTGGGTTCTCGGTAAGAACTAATACAGGATCTTCTTTACCGTAGGCGTTCAAATCACCAAGGATGATCTTATCGCCAAGAACGTCTTCCATCTCTTCACCTAGGTGCACGGCACCGGCTACGCGGAACTCTGCACAAGACCCTTGGTAGTCCAGATCTGGGGCTGTACGGTTGTTCCAGGTTGTAGCATTGCCAAACTCAACACCTTGCCATTCTTCCCAACAAGTAGAGCCTTTTGACTTAAGGTGATTTACAGCTAGCGTTAAGCGCTTGCCTGTTTGGTTAACAATAAAGGTTACAACCAGGGCGTCACGGTGGTAGTTCTGACCGTTCTCTAGAATTTCCTTATTCTGATCTTTGATCACCTCACCTAAGTCGTTCACTATGGTAGGCGCTTTCTGTTGAGGCATTGGGATAACGCGAGTGCGCTCAATGCTCATCTTGCTTGGGCGATATATGATACCTGTAGCAATGGCGTCAGAACCAATGGCGTCAAGGTTATCCAGCATTTGATTGCCATTGTTGTCAAAACCAACAAATACATAACGGTTTTCGGTGGAGTTAGGACCATTGTAATCCTGGGGTCTCTCATCCACATATTGGATATTGACCTGGTTCACAATCTCAGCAATGGCACTCGCATCGCCAAAACCGTTGTTTTCAATCTCCATCAGGGCCATTACATCGGCATCCTGAGCACGAATAATTTCTACCAGCTTGGTTCGCTGGTTAATGTATTCATCGTAGCTATCTGCGCCTCGGCTCTGACCAAAGTTGTTGTTGTCGCCACCGAAAGGAGAGTTAAAAAAGTTAAACAGGTTCTGACTAGAAATGCGGATAGCAAAATCATCTTCTGCCACAGTGTCTTGCAGATCAGGTGTCTCTGTACGTGGTAAGTTGTGAATAAAGTTATCACTAGTCAACTGGTTGGTTATAGTCAGGCTGTAGTCCTGATCATACTTATCAGTCCCTGGGATCAACTCAGTTTCGTATTGGCTGATCACACCCTGCGCGTTAACGAGACTATCGTCGATACGGATGTAGTTGGTGTGTGGGTCACTGTTAAAACCAGCGTAATAAGGCAACTCGGTGCCATTGGACTTAGTGGCACTTTCAATAACTAAACGATAGTCATTGTTTTGCTCATAAGCTGCTTTAGATTCAGGGCTTCCTGCAACATACAAGTGGTTGGGCTGCAAGTTAGGACGCTTATAAGCTGCCACTATGTTGTTGCGACCGTTAGGAGACGACAGGTAGTTGTAGCTAAAGCTGCGAGTGATACGCATATCCTCTTTGGCTTCATCGCTAGGAGTACTAGGGTCCAGATCTGTAGGCAGATTGACCAGCATACCTTCGTAACGCTCCAACGTCTTATCGAAAGAGCCGTTATCAGAGCTAATTACCTGAATATCGGTAGGCTCAGTTAGGATGTCAGTATCAGTAACGTTCCAGCTAAATGCCGTATCAGCTGACATTTGAGTCTGGCCTTGGTACTCCGCCACTTTACTGCCGATACAAATGGTTTGACCCACTTTGAGATCACCGGCAGCACTAGAGCTAACGAAGATACCATCGGAAGTCTCAGGGTTGTTGTCAGAGGCAAGATTGCGAAGATAGAAACCCTCATTAGGGATAGACACCTTAGCTGAGATGATGCCCTCTACGGCAACTTTTTCAGCTGATTCGGTTTCACCATCAGCAATCAGAGGCGAGGTAAAACCTGTGCCTTGCACTTCACTAGGAGACTTAATTTCATTCATATCCGTTGGACAAGTGAAGATATCCATGATGTCATCAGCATCCGCTGCTGGCAGCTCGGATTTACCTAAATCGTCAGTCCTCATCGGCAAAATGTTTTGCCATTGAGTCGCGTCGAAGGTACCAGATTGAGTGGGATTGTTACCATCAGCATCTTTTTTACGACGCAGAGTTGTGTTCGGAGCCCACTTGCTCGTGTCGTTTTCAGCTCCGACACGATCGATAACAATATCGCCATTTTTTAGGAAGAAACCGTCATCACTGGTCATGAACAGGTTGTTGTACTTATTACTGGCATCATATGTGGAGATAACAACGCTGCCACCTTGAGTCGCAATGGCATTACGAAACTCTTCGGAAGCTCGACTGTTGACAAGCACTAGAGAGGCACCAGGAGCAAGCGTCTGGCCTGTCAATAGCGGCTTAGCATCAGCGTTAAGTAACTCGTTGTCGTACTTGCCGCTAGAACGTTGGTATGCAGTAATGTCAGCGGTAAAGGTAAAGGCATCAGAGCCTGTATTAGTGATCTCAACCGAGCCCACATTGGCATCGGAACTTTGGGTCATTTCGGTGATCAGCAGGTCTTCAACGCCAGCGAAGGCGCCCATGCTGATGGTGCTGGCAATGGCCAGCGATAGGAAACTTTTCTTCATAGTAGACTCTATACAATTGGATTCGGACTAAAAGTACATACGCGCGTAGGCGTAGGCTGCTTCAGGGGCTTCGCCAACTCGGCCTTCTACAGACAGCACGATGTCGCGGGCAGGGCGATAGTTGAAACCTAAGCTGGCCCACTGACGCTCTTTTCCGTACTCAGGTGGCAGCTCAGAGTAGTCGTAGTTAGGACTGATCAGATCCCAGCCTTCGTATTCTTCGTGATTTACGGAGCCGATGAATTCCCAATGTTCATTCAGGTCATACTTGGCACTTACCGTTGCCCCCTTGTTGCGGAAGGTCTGATAATCTAGGTGTACGTCACCACTCTTACGTGTAGATAAGTCTTCATCTTCTAGAAAGCCATTGAAACCAATAGAGAACTCTGGCATTAGTTTAAGGCGAACACCCAAACCTATCTGTTGCTGCTCACCATATTTACTGACGCCATTGGAGCCGCCGCGCGTTTCTAAGCCAACCACGACAGATAGCAGATCTGACATCCAGCCTGCATATCCGTTAATGATGTCACCTTGTAGGGCACCACTTTTGTGTTCACCGTCATATGAGTAGGAAGCACCGACAATAAGATGTTCGAACTTGGCTTGGTACTTAACGGTATTCTCTTGGTCACCGGCTTCACCGGTTTCAATGGACTTGTTAAAGGTGAAATCACCGAAGTGGTCGTAATCGTCGAATGCAGTATCGGTCAAGCCGAGCTCGATCCACTGCTGTTCGGTTAATAGATAGCCTACGTACAACTTGTCGATGGCCAACTCGAACTCACCGTCGCCGCCAAGCCAGTTACGGCGTTGGTAGTCCAGTTCAAGACGATAAGTGAATTGTTCACGTTGACCCGCTACGCCCAAAGTTGCGAAGCTATCATCTACATAGCCCTTGGTATCGTAGAACTCATCGTGGTTATAATCTGCATGAGTATCAAAATGCCCACCTACGCCCACTTCGCCATATAAGCGAACGTGGTCACCTTGACTGTCACCATCTAACATTACAGCGTTCACTGAACCAGCACTAAACATAGTGACGATAGCGATTGCAATTGTTGATTTATTTAACATTGCTGTTACTTCCGATTAGTAATTTGTCAGCCTTTGATTGAAGGCCAAGCTCAAAATTAAAAATGTTTATTCGTAATATCTAAAACTGTTAACTGCTCAGGTAGGTGGAGAATTCGATGGCGAAACCGCCGACAGCTTTATTACATATTTCATATATCAACCCCATTCTTGTAATAATGTTGCTAACTTTCGTTAACGCGTGTCGCGATTGTTGCAGAGTTTTGTAACAAAAAAAAGAAGGGTTAGTCACATTTGGAGTGTATAAGTATTTGTTAAACAAAGAAAAATAGAGTTTCATTGGGCACGCTTGAGAACAGGGTTGTTGTATAGTGTGCTTTGGTCTCTGCAAATCAGTAACTTAGGTGAGAACAGGGTGTGGTGTTTTTTTGTGTGAAATGAGGTGAAAATTAATGAGACTTTTTTATGAAAAACTAAATTTTAATTATTAACCTGCTACTACAGAGGGATGCAGGTTTCGGAGTAATCCGATCTCCGATTCAGGGATAAAACGGTTATCAAGGGACCATCACCAAACGTCTACAGTGGGAGGAATACTACACTCGCTGGCTTAAGAAGCAGTATGCGCCAGAGCGAAAAGCTCTTCATCGATTACTGCGGCCCAACAGCTCCCATTGTTAATTCAGATACGGATGAAGTGAGAACAGTGCCGATCATCCTAGTGACACTAGGGGGCTAATTTCACCTATGTAGATCCCAGCAGAAGCCAGCGGCTTGAATGCTAATTGCAGGCTCACGTTAATGTCTTCGAGTTCTTTTGCCTATAGTTTCACCTTATCCGGGATAGTACGAATATGCTGTCCGGATTTATGCGCTTAACTTATTTATTTTGCATTAGAGGGAGTTCCAAACTTAAAAAATCCAGCAGGGGTAACTGTTACATCGCGAAAGAATGGGATTGTGGTGTTGAAAGCCCAAGGGTTTATTACACAGTGAGTGTTTCAGTTTGAAACAACTTACTTTTTGGCACAAAAATCACATGTAACCCTGCTTCATTATTACTTAACCTAGCAAAAGCATTCGGTTTTTTGAACTACACTGTTATTACTCTAATTAATTAATCGAGCGCAAAGTTATGAGTGATACTTGTAACAACATCATGGCCTTAATTCGCTTGAAGTGGATGGTATTGGGGCTAGCGGTTGGTGTGATGTTATCTACTGTTCTGACGGCCTCAGCTCTTGCCTCTTCTCTTATTTATGATCAGCTTAACCCTGCCAAAAGCACTGCTCTGCTTTCTAATCAAGACGCTAGTCAACTCTCCGTTCAACTCTCTAATCAAGACGCCGCACAACAGATGATTCAAAAAGCGATGGAGAATTGGCGTGGGCTGACATCTTCGAGTGAATTAACCATGGTGATCCATCGGCCTGACTGGCAGCGCTCGATGACGGTACAAGCCTGGACAGAGGGTGATAAACAATCTTTAGTTCGGGTCATTGAGCCTAAAGTTGATGCGGGCAATGCTTTTCTTATCAATGATAAACAGATGTGGAGTTACTCGCCCAAAATTAATCGAGTTATCAAGGTTCCATCATCCATGATGAATCAAAGCTGGATGGGCAGTGATTTTTCAAACAAAGATGTCAGTCGCACCACTGAGCTACTCGATGATTATTCCCATCAGTTATTGCAGACAGAAGAGGTTGATGGGCATCAAGTGTACACCATTGAATCGATCCCTCATGAATCCGCTCCTGTGGTGTGGGGCAAGCAGGTGACTCGACTCCGTGATGACTGGGTGATGCTGCGTCAAGAGTATTGGGACCAAGACAATCAACTGGTTAAGGCTATGGATTGTGGCGATATAAAGCCTGTTGGCGCGAGACATGTCGCGATGCGTTGTCGTATGGCGCAGGTTGAAAAAAGCGGTGAGTGGACTGAAATACGCAACAAAAATGTTCAGTTTGATATTACGTTACCCGGCTATATGTTCACCCTGTCTAACTTAAGAAATCCACGTTGATGAGTACGCAAATTTTGTTGGCTTGGCGAAGCCTGTGGCAGCATAAACGTCGTACATGGCTCACCATTGGTGCGATGATTTTTTGTAATACCTTGCTGGTATTGATGATCACCATACAGGCTGGTACTTATCCGATGATGATTGAAAATACTTTGCGTATTTTTTCGAGCCAATTGCAGATTAATCAGCAGGGATACCTTGATAGTCCAGAACTGCGTAAACGTATTATTGATAGCAATGAGTTGATTACAAAAATTGAGCAGAAGTTTCCTGCGCTCGACGTTATCCCACGTAGTCACGGTTTTTTGTTGGCGGCCAGTGATCAGCGTAGTGTTGGCATGTTAGTTAATGGCGTGATGCCGGATAAGGAGCGCTTAGCTTCGATTATTCCTCAGCAAATTATTAGTGGCTATTACCTTATGGCCACAGATCAGCGGCAAATCGTATTGGGTGAGCGTCTGGCCAAAAACTTACAGGTCAAAGTCGGTGATGAATTAACGGTTATGGGCTCTACCATGGAGGGCGGATTTGCCGCGGATGTGTTGGCAGTCGTCGGTGTTTTTAAAACCGGGATTAATGAGGTAGACCGCAGTAGCGCACAAATCTCAATGGCCACTTTTCAACGAATATTTGCCATGCCTAATCAAGTGTCGATTGTGAGTATCAACGCTCCCTCTATGTCAAAGGTGAGCTTGTATCAAGAACAATTGCAAAGCTTGTTGGCGACTCTGGTACACACGGAGGCTAAGTTAACCGTTCATAACTGGCAGCAGCTTAATCCCGTTATAAAGCAAGGGATTGAGGCGGACTTATCGAGCGCTATCATCATGTATGCCGTGTTGGTGTTATTGGTGATACTAGGGGTGATGAATACTCAGCTCATGGCGGTATTAGAACGTACAAAAGAGTTTGGCATCATGCTAGCGATAGGCTCAAAACCGAGCAGGCTATTTACCCAGGTGATTATTGAAACATTGATGATGGGGATGATAGGAATGTTACTCGGTGCGCTGCTTGGCGGGCTGATTGCGGCATACTTTAGTCTGGTCGGTATAACCCTTCCGGGCATGGGAGATATTGGGGCGCAATTTGGCATTGGGGATCGTATTTATCCGTTGTTATCGCCGCTTTCGGTGCTGGCAGGGCCCGTCGTTGTGTGTATTGGTTCTGTGCTGGTTGCTATATATCCGGCGTTTAAAACCCTAGGGCTGGAACCCATTAGTGCGATGCAGAGTAAATAACATGGTTAATTCTGTTCTATTTGTCTTGGCGTGGCGCAACCTTTGGCGCAATGGCAGGCGTACCCTTATTTTGCTGTTGGCGATTAGCTTTGGTGTGTGGTCGATGATAGTGGTTTCGGCTTTTTTGCGTGGCATGGTTGATGGCATGAACCAGACGTCATTAAATAACCTGCCCGGCGAAATTCAAATTCACCAAGTCGATTTTCTTAATGATCAAAATGTCATTAATCATATTGTAGAACCCTCTGGAGCGTTATTAAATCAGCTCAATCTACAATGGATTAGCCAATGGGCTGCTAGAGTACGCTCCCCTGTGATTATTGCCAGTGAACGGGTCACCTTGGGCTCTGAGGTGATTGCGTTTGAACCGCAGCAAGAGCTTTTTACCGTTAATGAACTTGATTTAGTGGCGGGAAGAATGCTTAAAGATGGCGAGGATAACGGCATTGTCATCGGTGAGAAAATGGCTGTGCGGCTTAAAACCGAGCTTAATAAGCGGGTGGTGATTACCTTACAAGATATTGATAATGACATTGCAGAGTCGGGAGTACGCATTGTTGGGATCTACAGTAAACCGACAGAGCAAGAAGAGCTTGCCACTATCTATGCAGGCAAGGGCTTTATGCAGAACTTGCTAAATATGCCTGATAAAGTCACCGAAATCGCAGTTTTTACCGATGGTAAACAGCCTTTACAGCAAGTGGCCGAGCGTCTTAAAGGCGTGGTCGATAACCAGTATGAAGTTGAAACTTGGCGTGAACTTAACGGTTACCTTGCAGCAATATCCGATTTGATGAATAGCTATATCCTTATTTTTATTGTCATCGTATTTACTGTGTTGGGTTTTGGCTTAGCCAACACCTTGTTGATGTCGATATTTGAACGTCAGCAAGAGATAGGCTTAATTATGGCGTTAGGATTACAGTCCAAGGCTGTGATTTTTATGATTGTTATAGAGGCGCTGCTGTTGTTGATTATAGGTTTAGTGATTGGAGATACATTAGCACTGGCCACGACCCGTGCGTTGTCAGCGGGGATCGACCTATCTTCTATCGCCGATGGATTGGCGATGGCAGGTATGGATACGACGTTATATCCAGTGATTTATCGCCAAGATGTTATTGCGGCTAATATTATTGTCATTGTGCTTGGGATTATCACCAGTTTGTGGCCTGCAATTAAAGCGGCCAATGTGAATCCTATTGAATCGATTAATACCGCTGCTTAGTGATAGTGAATGGGGCAATAAGAAGGTAATCCATGAGTAATATCGTTTGTAAGGATCTGGTCAAAACATTCCAGCAGGGTGATCAAACAATCTATGGGTTAAATCATGTTTCGTTAACGATTCAACAAGGTGAGATGACGGTGTTGTCTGGCCCGTCCGGTTCTGGAAAAACCACTTTGCTCAATGCCATTGGTGGTCTTGATGAGCCCAATAGCGGGACGATTTATGTGGGTGATGTTGAGATTACCGGATTGACAAAGGCGGAGCGTGCGGATGTACGTTTGCAGCGGATTGGCTTTGTTTTTCAGGCTTATAACCTTATTCCTGTGTTAACCGTACAGGAAAACGTAGAATTTGTTATGCAGTTACAAGGTGTCGCAGCAAGAGATCGCAAACTGCGCAGTCAGGACATTCTTGAAGAGGTGGGCTTAACGGGGCTTGAGAGTCGCCGGCCTGCGCAACTTTCTGGTGGTCAGCAGCAAAGGGTGGCAGTCGCGCGCGCAATTGCCTCCAAGCCTGTATTGATCTTAGCTGACGAGCCAACGGCTAATTTGGATACTAAAACATCGGCGCAGTTATTGGAGTTATTCACCCAACTGAATCAGCAGCACGGGATTACTTTTTTGATAGCCACCCATGATGCGCAGGTATTTGATTATTGCCGACGTCATATCCATATGGTTGATGGCCAAATAGTCACCGACTCAGCCAGTTGAGCAGGGCTTATGGCGAACATAGATGACAGCAGGCGGATATTTAACATCGTTTTTTGGCAAAAGCTCACTGCTGTTATCTTTCTTGTGGGGCTTGGCGATTGCTTGCTTCCTCTGGCCGCTGCAGAAATTGAACATCATGGGCACCTTAAGTATGAGCTAGACGGCTATGCTTTTACTCACAAAAGTGTTTATCAGCAACTCTATGGCCAGACTCAGGTCAATCAAACCGCGCAGTTTCGTTATCACCTTGGCAGCAAATGGCAATCTGGCTGGTTAGTCGAAGCCGATTATCAGTTGCTTGCCGGCTATGGAGAGCGCCGCTACCAAACTTCCACATGGGGGAATAACTATCTCAGTCTTAGTTCGATTATTAATGATGATCAACGACTCTTCAATCTCACCGCTCCCCTCGCTGAGCATCGCGATTTTGCGATGGTTCAACGTTTAGATAGGGCCTTGGTGGGTTATCAAACCAATAACAATGTGGTTAAGTTTGGCCGTCAGGCGATTACCTGGGGTAATGGTCAGTTTTTTAATCCTATGGATTTTGTAAACCCATTCGACCCGACCGCACTTGATAAGGAGTATAAAACTGGCGATGACATCTTGTATGGCCAGCATTTGCTGCAAGATGGCAGCGACTTGCAGGCGGCCTATGTGATTCGTCGAAATAATCGTTCTGAGGTCACTTTTGATGTCGCGACTGCCGCCGTTAAATATCACGGCTTTATTAATTATGTTCATGAGTATGACCTTTTGTTAGCCGAACACTATGAGGATACCGTTGCGGCTTTCGCTAGCGCCATCAGCTTAGGGGGGGCGATTTGGGCAACGGATATTGTTGCCACCTGGGGCGATGAGAGTTATCTCTCTTTAGTCAGTAATGTGAGTTATTCTTGGGTTGGATTTGATAACAATATGACTGGAACCGTAGAGTATTTCTACAATGGTCTTGGCATTAGTGATGGAGATTACAGCCCAGAGTCACTTAGGTTGCATCCTGAGCTGGTGGCCAGAGTTCAGCGGGGTGAACTGTATAATTTGGCGCAAGATTACCTTGCGAGCCGGCTTTATATCGAGATGAGTCCCCTTTGGTCTGTATCGCAAAACCTGTTTTATAATATGTCAGACAACTCAGCTTTATATCAGTTACTGAGTCAACATAGTGTCAGCGATGATGTGCGTTTTACCTCGGCGCTTTCTTTGCCTATCGGCGCTAATGGTACTGAGTATGGTGGGCTTAAATTAGCGACTGGTCAGTATTTTAGCTTCGAGTTATCCCTTTACGCGCAGCTTGCTTGGTATTTTTAAAGCCGACGTTCGGCCTTAAGCTAACGATAAGTTAAATCGTATGTTATTCGGTCTTTGGTGTGTTCTGTGGTTAAACCAGAGTGAATACAATTTAATGCTTAATTATTAGTCTGTTATGCGGGGTTATTGCTGTAAGTCATTGTTCTATAAATATACAGCTTTGATTCGTCGCTGGGATAAGAGAATAGCGCAAACTATTTAAATATCTGGTATTCTAGCGGCTTATTAGAAGCGACTAACATTGCATATAAATATGTCCAAACAAGACTCTCTTTGGTTCAAATCTTTACGCTGGTTGCAGCGTAAACTCGTTCACACTGTCGTGGTGCCTCACGATCCATTTGACGATCTCAATCTCGATCCGAGCAAGCCCCTAGCCTATGTAATGAAAACTGAATCTGTCAGTGACATTGCAGCGCTTAGCGAAATGACGGCTAAACTCGGCTTACCAAGCCCTTATGAGGACTTGGAGGTCAATGGTATCCGATCGCCTAGAGTTGTTTGTCTAGAAGGAGGCAAGCCTCTTTTTGGTCAGCGTGAAGGCGGAGAGCAGTACATTGATAGCTTCAAAAGGTTACTCAGCGTTCATAAGCAGAACCGCGAGTTAGACATTCAATTAGTGCCAGTCAGTCTTTATTGGGGACGTACTCCAGGTAAAGAAGACGACACTATGCGCGCTGCGGTTCTTGAGCGTCAAAACCCGACCTGGTTACGCAAGTGCCTAATGATTTTATTTTTAGGCCGTCATAACTTTGTACAGTTTTCTAATGCCGTTTCATTACGTTATATGGCGGATGAGCACGGCACTGATAAACGTATTGCCCAAAAACTTGCTCGTGTCGCGCGAGCGCACTTCGAGCGTCAGCGTAAAGTGATGACGGGTCCTCAGCTGCCTAAGCGTCAGGCGCTATTCCACGCTTTACTTAAATCCGATTCGATTACTAAAGCGATTAAAGAGGAAGCGGCAAGTAAGAAAATCTCTGAAGCAGAAGCACGCGCTAAGGCGATGGAGTATCTAGATGAAGTGGCTGCAGATTACTCCGATAGCTTAGTGCGTATTGCCGAGCGCTTCTTAACCTGGCTGTGGAACAAGCTTTATAAAGGCATCAATATTAAGGGTGCTGAGCAGGTCAGGCAGTTGCATCACGATGGTCATGAGATTGTTTATGTGCCGTGTCATCGTAGTCATATGGACTACTTACTGCTGTCTTATATCCTCTATTATCAAGGTATGGTACCGCCGCATATTGCTGCCGGTATTAACCTTAACTTCTGGCCTGCAGGCCCTGCATTTCGCCGTGGCGGTGCCTTCTTTATTCGTCGTAGTTTCGGTGGTAATAAGCTCTACACTGCCGTGTTCCGTGAATATCTAGATCAGTTATTTGCTAAGGGTTACTCGGTAGAATATTTCACTGAAGGGGGTCGCTCGCGTACCGGTCGCTTGCTTGCACCTAAGACGGGCATGATCGCGATGACACTTAACAGTGTGCTGCGCGGTGTTGAGCGCCCTGTGACGCTAGTGCCTGTATACCTAGGCTATGACCATGTAATGGAAGTGGCGACTTATCACAAAGAATTGAGTGGTAAAAAGAAAAAGAAAGAATCCGTTTGGCAGATTTTTGGTGCTATTCGTAAGTTAGGTAATTTTGGTCAAGGTTATGTGAATTTCGGTAAGCCAATTACCTTACATAACTTCTTGAATGAACAGGCGCCTAGCTGGCGCGATGATATTGCTAAAGATCCAGATCAAAAGCCAACCTGGTTAACGCCTGTGGTGAATACTTTGGCAAATCAGGTAATGACCAATATTAACGATGCTGCAGCGGTGAGCTCAGTGACGTTAACCAGTATGGTGTTGCTCGCTTCTGAACAAAATGCCTTAGAGCGAACTCAGTTAGAGAAGCAGTTAGACTTGTATTTAACCTTGCTAAAAGAGCGACCATATACTGAATATACTTCAGTACCTCAAGGGACTGGTAATGACTTGGTGTCTCAAGGTTTAGAGCTTAAAAAGCTGCAGATTGAAAGCGATCCGCTAGGCGATATCATTTCAATCGATCAAAGCATTGCGATTACCATGACTTACTATCGCAACAACATCATTCACCTTATGGTTGTCCCTTCTTTAATCGCTGCCTGTTTGCTGCGTAAAGAGAGCTGTCGTCGTGAAGATGTCATCAGTATCGTTAATGACTTCTATCCGCTGCTTGAAGCTGAGCTGTTTATGGGGATTACAGATCCTACTCAGTACGCTAACCAGATCCTCGATATCTTCGTGGCTCAAGGCTTGGTTGTTGAAACGGAGAGTTTTGCTGTTGTGGATAGCAGTATCAACCAGTTGCTACTCTTGTCAGGCACTGTCAGTGAAACCATGCAACGTTATGCAATTTTGTTTAACTTACTTGAAGTTAAGCCGAATATGGAGCGTTCAGAGCTTGAGAAAGACAGTCACCGCTTGGCACAAAGATTAGGCGCACTTCACGGTATTACTGCACCAGAATTTTATGATAAGAAGTTATACGCTACGCTGAGCGTCAAATTAAAAGAGCTAGGGTACCTAGCTGATAGCGAAGGGTGTAGTGATATCAAACGTATAAAAGAGACGGCTAACTTGTTGTTACGTTCATCTGTACGACAAACTATCGTAGATAGTGTGCATGCGGAGCAGATTGCTTAATGGCAAATCATATGAATGCAGCTAAAAATAAGGCTGCAGGTAAGTCGCTGCTAGGTGGAGCCATGATCATTGCTGGCACCACGGTTGGCGCTGGTATGTTCTCGTTACCAGTTGTTGGCGCGGGCATGTGGTTTGGTTATTCGATGCTGATGCTAGTCGGGATCTGGTTTTGCATGCTGGTGTCGGGCTTGATGTTGCTCGAAACTAACCTGCACTTTGAACCTGGAGCGAGTTTCGATACGTTAACTAAAACCACCTTAGGCCAGTTTTGGCGTATCGTTAACGGCCTGTCGATAGCATTTGTCCTCTATATTTTGACTTATGCTTATATCAGCGGTGGCGGTTCCATTGTGAACCATAGCCTTGCAGGGCTCGGCATTAATTTGCCGCAAAGTGTTGCAGGTTTAGTGTTTGCCGCAGTATTGGCAAGCATCGTGATTATCAGTACCAAAGCGGTCGATAGGATCACCACTGTGATGCTGGGCGGGATGATTATTACCTTCTTCCTTGCGGTAGGTAATCTGCTGATCGATATCGATACCACAAAGCTGTTTATGCCTGATGGCGAGCAAAGTTACGCGCCGTATCTACTCGCTGCGCTGCCTTTTGGACTAGCGAGTTTTGGTTATCACGGTAACGTACCCAGTCTAGTTAAGTATTACGGTAAAGAGCCAAAAACAATTATTAAGGCACTGTTTATTGGTACCTTTATTGCGCTTGTTATTTATAGTTGCTGGTTAATGGCGACCATGGGTAATATCCCGCGTAGCCAATTTATCGACATTATCGCTCAGGGCGGCAATATGGGCGTGCTGGTTGGTGCCTTATCTGAAGTGATGGCCAGTAGTTGGTTAAACACCATGTTGAGCCTATTTGCTAATTTGGCCGTTGCGTCATCTTTCTTAGGGGTAACCTTAGGTTTATTTGATTACTTAGCCGATCTTTTTGGCTTTGATGAGTCACGTAGTGGGCGCTTAAAAACTGCGGCGATAACCTTTATTCCACCAACAATCATGGGTATTTTATTCCCGAACGGTTTCTTGGTTGCGATTGGTTTTGCAGCGCTGGCAGCCACTATTTGGGCGGCGATAGTGCCGGCTATGATGGCCTATAAGTCACGTAAGATGTTTGCGGGCAGTGACAGCTTTACCGTCCCAGGCGGTACACCTTTAATCATACTGGTGATTATATTTGGTTTGGTGACAGGTGCTTGTCACTTACTGGCTATGGCTGGAGTGTTACCCGTTTACGGCTAGATTTATTGCTATTGAATCGACCTATATCAAAGGCCTCTGTTACAGAGGCTTTTTGCTTTTTAGCTTTTCTTCTTGAGATTTAGCTTATGCAGATACTGGGTAGGTGTTTGACGGCGAAAACGAGCGAATGACCGGCTAAAACTATGGGTGTTGGCATAACCGAGTCGGCTCGCTATCTCAGCAATATCCATGCCTTCCAGCATATATTTTATCGCCTGATTACACAGAATATAGCCAGATAGATAGGTAAAAGTGAAGCCGAGTTTTTGCAATCGTCTTTGCATTTGTTGGCGCGAAATATTGAAAAGGTTGGCCACCGTATCCACGCTGGGTAAGCCATAATAACGTGAATAATTGACCATCTCGTAGAGAACCTTAGGCGTGTCTGTAGGCTGAGGCATATTTAAATAGTTTTCTAGCTGATACAGCGGAATCGACGCCGTAGGAGGTTCAGGTATATAGCTGTAGTCGTCGGTAAACATTAACAGCTGATCAATGCCTAGCCAGATCTCAGTTTGTGGCGCGTTCCAAGTGACTGGGCAACCAAATAGCGCCTCAATCTCAGCATGTTGAATTGGAGAGCCACTCAGGCGCACTTTACGTGGGCTATAATTATCGCCAACATAGTTTTTGATGGCGTTAAACAGGGTCAAAGCCACTCGTAGAGAGTCGTGAGATCGGGCTTTACCTTTGACAAAAGGATTGCAGTAACACCACTTTAAAATTTTCCCCGACTGCTGAGCGTAATAGCTCGCACCAGACTGAAAGCAACAAACTCCATGGTTGATACGCCGAAATGAGATCGCAAGATCGGGGGCGCTTAAAAACCAATTCCCGGGAACTTCTAACCCTTCTAAAGTCAGGTGTTGCTGAATTTTCATCATAAAACCCGCTTCAGCAGTCAGGCTCTCTATTTGTTCAAACCACTTCGACACTTGCGTAAAAGGGATCAGCGTCATTCTGTCTTGAAGCAGCAGCGCCGGGATCCCTAAATCGGCTGGCGTCACGCCATAATGAGCCTCAACGCCCTTTAACACCGAAGCGATATAGCAAGAGCGGATAAAGGCCGTATTAAGCAACATAGTGAATACCCAAGGAGACTGATGACCTAATTGAATCATAAAGTGACGTAAAATGATATATAAGTGTACTTCATCTTGTGGTGAGGCAAAGAAAAGGCAAACTACGCAGCCAAAACACTTTTTGAGGTTTTTTATGAGCTTGTTCAGCATGCCATTCGTTGATTCAGGAGTTGATACCGCGCTACATAGTGTTGCTGCAGTGGTCATGGTGCTTACGGTAGCGGCTGCTGCATTTGGATTTTGGAAAATTCATGACATGCCAATTAATAAAGCGCATAAGGAGCAACATCACCAAATAGGATTGATTACCGCGCTTACCTGGATAGGTTTTATTTGGAATTGGGTATGGGTTATTGCGGTCATCATCGCTTTTGTCGACGGTGAAAAAGCGCTGCGCCGAATTAGAGATGTGTGGCGCGAGAAAGAATCGGTGACAGAGCAGGTTGATATGACTGCCAAAGAGGAGCAAACGAATGCTTGAGGGATTAGCGGTATGGGCACTGTTTATTTATCTACTGCGCCTAGTCGGTATGCCATGGAACACCTACAGTAAGGCTTTTGCCTATTTAGGAGGGACGGGCTGGCTGATGTTTGTATGGGTGGGGTTACTCAATTATACCCCGATGGATCTCTCGGGTGGTTCTTTGGTGCAATCGCCCCATATTCAGTTGCGCCCAGCCAACTCGCAGATAAGAGGCAACGTTGACAATATCTATGTGCAGCCTAATCAGCAGGTAAAAGAGGGTCAGCTGGTCTATGACTTAGATGCTGAGCCGTACCAAATTGGGTTAAATATGGCGTTAGTCGCGAAAGAAAGCGCAAACGTAGGGCTTTCGCTGGCGAAAGAAGATGTCAAATTGGCATTAAAGCAACACGAGGTCGCCATTGCCGATGTCAGCATCACTAAAAATCAGCTTAAGGCAGCCACTAAAGATTTAGCGTGGAAGCAAAAAACTTTAGCGCGCTATATTGAGCAGAACCGAGTCGTACCAGATACCGTCACTAAGAGTTTGCTGGATGAGCAACAAACAGCGGTCGATCTGGCTCAGGCACAGGTAAATACTTACGCAACCCAAATTGAAAAGGCGCAGATGGCAGAGCATACAGCGCTGCTAAATATCGAAAAATCTCGTCTAGCAGTGCTGAGCCGTCAGTCAGATCTAGATAGTGAAAGTGAACATGTCGCTCAGGCGCAGTGGAATCTAGATAACACCAAGATCTATGCTCCAGCCGATGGTTACGTGACTAACTTTATTATGCGTGAGGGCCAGTACATTGGTGTCGCACCACGTATGCAGATGTACACTAATGAAAAGTATGTGTTGATGCGGGTAAATCATCAGGCTATTCGTAATGTTAAAGTTGGTCAGCTCGCTGAGTTTGCTTCAGCGGTTTACCCAGGCAAGATATTTAGCGCTGAAGTCGAGGGCATTGTAGAGGCGACAGGGGAAGCCCAAGGTCGTTTGGTTGCTTTAGATGACAATGTTAGGCAAACCACAGGGCAAAACCTAAATAATAAGCATCACTTTGTCAGACTCAAACTGACCGAAACAGGAGATTACGATATCCCCGTTGGTTCGGTGGGTTTGGCGTGGATCTCTGGTACGAAACCGATAGAGTTCTTAGCCTTTTTAGATGTTATCCGCGGTATCGTGATAAGAATGAAGTCACAAATCTACTACTTCTACTCTATTTAACTTGCATATCAATTCGGTTTAACCCCAAGTCATCGGCTTGGGGTTATGCTGATATCGAAAATATATGGTTAAGCAAAGTTTAAGCAAATACCTGATTACGACCATTATTTTTCGCTTTATAAAGTGCAGTATCAGCTTGCTTTAAGGTGAGCTCAAATGAGGTGTCGCCACACTGCTGGGCAACCCCAATAGAGACGGTTATATTCACTACAGGATGTTGATTGTTATTGGTTTCCCTATCTGATTTTGTCTTGGTCTTACGTTTATGATTCCGCAGTACAATATTGTAGTGACTGATTTTTTGCTTGATAGCTTCTAAATGAGGCAATACGAGTTCGATATCTTTATTGGCAAAAACAATGGTGAACTCCTCTCCGCCATAGCGAAAGACTTTACCGCCTCCTTTTACCTGGCTCAGTTTCATTGCGACCAAGCGCAATACTTGATCACCGACATCATGGCCATAGGTGTCATTAAATTTTTTAAAGTGATCAATATCGACCATGGCGAGGCTGTAATGTTTACTCAGTGATGCCGCCATCGTATTAAGTGCTCGACGGGAGCCCACCCCGGTTAACTCATCCCGATAAACCAAATCATAACTCCTAACCAGGAGGGAGATTAAGTATGTGATGGCCAATATGGATAGCAGGATGGACAGCGGGAGTTCATTGGGTAAGTAGAAGTGAAACAACCAGATAAATAGCGTGACCATAATGGCCGAATCGACGCCAGTCGCACGCCAAACGGTGAAAACAGAAAGCACTAGGCATGCGATCCCGATGGGGAGATAGGCAGACATAAGTATGTTAACCAGTGGCTTAGTACTGAAAGATCCTAGAGAAGTGATAATGGCACTCCATGCCAGGGTTAAAATAAAACATAGTCCAACCCCTAGAACTACTTTAAAAAAATCTAATGAAAATAGTGGTTTGTCCTTAATTATAGCGAAAAACGTAATAATTAAAGTACCAACAAGGAGGGTTTGTTGTCGATTAAGCAGCGCAAGTTCGGGGCTCCATGAGGCGTTTGACTCAATAGAGTAGTAAATCAATAGCAGTAAAGACAGATAGCTGAGACGGCAACAATTAAACTGCAGTGCTAGCAGCGCAGAAATACACAGCAAATAATAGGGCAGTTCGTTGGCTCTGGGTAACCACTCTTGCCATACGAAGGCTAATTGCTGTGTGACCACTATATAGAGAAAAGTGATGACAATTGGGACGAGGAGATAGCGCAAGCTCCGCTCTAATACTAGCACTGCCAATCCTCCATGATAATGACGGGATCTAGATTATAGTTGATCCATTAAAACTTGAGTTTCATTCCCCTATGTAATGTCGTCGTTACTCGCTAATTAGTGCCGCTAGTTGGACAGCCTGGCAAAATCGGTCTTAACTCAAAGGATTGAGCTAAGAAGGACAAAAGTGATGAACGTTGACCAGTATTTTCAAGGGCAGCCCTGTTGGGTTGAGTTAGCCTCTTTGGATATCAATAGCAGCAAGTCGTTTTATAGCGGTCTATTTGGCTGGGAAATTATCGATATGCCCATTCCACAAGGTACTTATAGCATGTTGGCAATCGATGGCGATGATATTGGCGCCATGTACCAGTTGCCCGAAGAGATGATTGCTAACGGTGATACAACACAATGGACTGTGTACTTTGCGGTTGAAAATCTCGACTCTACCCTCGTTGATGTTGCTGGGGCGGGTGGCACCTTGATTATTGGTCCCCATGATGTGGGCGAAGCCGGGCGTATGGCAATCATTCAAGATCCAGAAGGTGCAAGGTTTGCTATTTGGCAAGCTAAAAATCATATCGGCGCCAAGCGAGCGGCAGAGCCTAATACCTTGTGCTGGGTCGAGCTTGCTTGTCGCGATCCTGAGCTAGCTAAAAAGTTTTATCCGCATATTTTTGGCTGGGGTTCCAGAACGGCAAATATGGAAGGCATGGACTATACCGAGTGGCAAGTCGGCGCCCAAGATGTGGGCGGCATGATGGCGATGACAGCACAGTGGGGGGATATGCCCGCCCATTGGATGTTGTACTTCACCGTTGATAGCTGTGATGACAAAGCCGCCAAAGTCGAGCAACTCGGCGGTAAAGTCTGCGTGGCACCAACCGATATTGCTAATGTGGGTCGTTTTGCTGTGATTAACGATCCAAGCGGTGGTTTTTTTTCGATTATTGAACTGCGAATGGGAAATTAGCATTAATAACTAAAATAACTAACAGCAATCAGCAATCAGCAGTTAGCAGCAACTAAAAGTAACAGGGTAGCAATTTGCTACCCTGTTTATGTATGGCTCCCTAACTCTTTAACTTATTCGTTAGTTTGGTCTTTAGCTAAAGAGCGGCCGTACACCAGTAAGTAGATCGCAGGGATAACAAACAGCGACAGCAAGGGGGCAGTAACCATACCGCCAACCATAGGCGCGGCAATTTTTTGCATCACTTCATTCCCCGTACCACTGCCCCACATGATGGGCAGCAATCCAAAGAAGATTGTGGCTACTGTCATCGCTTTAGGGCGAATACGCATGACCGCACCATGAATAAGCGCCTCGCATAAGTCACTGCGCTTATTGTATTGCCCAGCCTCTTTACGATCCTTGATGCTGTTATTTAAATACACCTGCATCACCACGCCAAACTCGGCAGCAACACCAGCAAGCGCGATCATTCCCACCGATACAGCGACAGAGAAGTTAAAGTTCAAAAAGTACAATAACCACGCACTACCTACGAGTGAGAACGGAAGGCTTAACATGATCACCGAAGCTTGAGTAAATGAGCTAAAGGTCATCATCAATAACATAAATATGACCGCTAACATCAGCGGCACCACGAGTTGCATCTTGGCTTCAACGCGTTGCATATATTCATATTGGCCAGCAAAGCTATAGCTATAACGCGGTGGTAAGCTTATCTGCTCATCCAGTGCGGCCCTTGCTGTTGTTATGTATTCGCCGATAGAGATATCTTTCAAATCGACAAATACCCAGCTAATTAAGCGGCCGTTTTCACTGGCAAGCATAGGCGCACCGTCGCTAATGGTGATACTAGCAAGGTTGCCCAGTGGTAAGTACTTACCTGTTTTGGTTAATACAGGCAGGTCTTCGAGCTTTTCAATGCTATCGCGTAGCTCCCTTGGATAGCGGATATTGATAGGGTAGCGCTCTTGGCCTTGAATCGATTGACCGACTTGCATACCGCCAATGGCCATCTGCACTACGTCTTGAATGTCTTTTAAGGTCATTCCGTAACGCGCTGCATTTTTTAGATCGGGCTCTATATCAATATAACGACCACCACTGGTGCGCTGAGCAAATGCCGATGCAGTGCCAGGCAATTGACTGACTACCGCTTCAATCTCAGTACCAATGCGCTGCAGCTCATCGATATCTGCGCCAGATATCTTTATGCCCACAGGCGTTCGCACACCGGTTGAAAGCATATCGATACGGGTCTTGATTGGCTGTACCCAGGCATTGGTCATTCCCGGCACTTTCACCGTTTTTTGGAGTTCAGCAATGATCCCTTCAAGGGTCATACCATCACGCCAAGTATCACGAGGATTAAGCATGATGGTGGTTTCAAGCATGGTTAAAGGGGCTGGATCCGTTGCTGTCATGGCGCGTCCCACTTTACCAAATACTCGCTTCACTTCGGGGACGGTCTTAATCAGTCTATCGGTTTGCTGCAAGATCTCTGCTGCCTTACCAGCACTGACACTGGGTAGGGTTGTTGGCATGTAGAGCAAATCACCCTCTTCAAGCTCTGGCATAAACTCACTGCCCATTTTACTCATCGGATAGGCAGCGCTTGCTAAGGCGAGCATCGCTAGCAAAATGGTGACTTTAGGAAAGCGTAACACCAAGCGTAACGCGGGCTCATAAATCGCAATGAGGAATCGACTGATCGGGTTTTTACGTTCATCGGGAATTTTTCCGCGAACGAAATAGCCCATCAATACCGGAATTAAGGTAATCGCCAATATCGCACTCGCAGCCATAGCAAACGTCTTAGTAAAGGCTAGCGGGTGGAATAAGCGACCTTCTTGCGCTTCCAGGGCAAATACCGGAACAAAGCTTAAGGTAATGATCAGTAGACTAAAAAACAGTGCCGGGCCAACCTCCACCGAGGCTTTGCGCACTAACTCCCAGTGAGCCTCACCTGTGGGCGTTGCACCGTTATGCTTTTCTCGATAGTGCTCCAGATGTTTATGAGTGTTTTCGACCATGACGATGGCAGCATCTACCACGGCGCCGATAGCGATGGCGATACCGCCTAAACTCATGATGTTGGCGTTAACGCCAATAATATTCATTACGATAAAGCTGATTAGAATCGATATGGGTAGTGAGATTATCGCCACTAAGGTCGAGCGAGCATGCAGTAAGAAGATCAAGCAGATGACACCGACAACGAGCATCTCCTCTAGCACCTTGTGCATGAGGTTATCGACCGAGTTGAGAATGAGTTCAGAACGATCGTAAGTGATCACTAACTCAACGCCATCGGGGAGTCCGTTCTCTACTTCTTTGAGCTTGTTTTTAACATTATTGATGGTCGCGAGGGCATTTTCGCCGTAACGCATTACCACAATGCCCCCCACGACTTCGCCTTCACCGTTAAGCTCGGCAATACCGCGACGTGCAGCAGGACCGGTGCGCAGCTGCGCCACGTCTTTCATCAGTACGGGTGTGCCTGATTCTGACACGATCCCTAGTGGGATCTCCTCAAAATCTGCCAAGGTTTGGCGGTAACCCGATGAGGTGATCATATATTCGGCTTCAGCCATTTCGATAACAGAGCCACCAGTGGAGCTATTGGAGTTATCGAGGGCATTTTTTACCGTCATTAAATCAATTTGATACAGGGCTAATTTATGTGGGTCGACAATGATCTGATAGGACTGCTCCATGCCACCAATCGTGGCCACTTCTGATACGCCAGCCACGCTTTGCAGCTCTAACTTTAAAAACCAATCCTGCAAGGATCGCAGCTGGGCTAAGTCGTGTTTGCCTTTACGGTCAACCAAGGCGTATTGGAACACCCAGCCGACACCTGAAGCATCGGGCCCTAAGGTTGGTGTAACGCTATCTGGCAGCTGTCCTTGGGTCTGTGATAGGTATTCTAAAACCCGCGAGCGCGCCCAATAGATGTCGGTACCATCTTCAAAAATGATATAGACGTAGGAGTCACCAAACATGGAAAAGCCGCGAACGGTTTTCGCGCCCGGTACCGCCAGCATGGCTGTCGATAACGGGTAAGTGATCTGATCTTCAACGAGCTGTGGTGCTTGTCCCGGATAAGATGTTTTTACGATAACCTGCACATCAGACAAGTCAGGTAATGCATCTAGCGGTGTTATGCGCATCGCTTGATAACCGATTAAGGCTATCACCGCAGTAAGCACTAACACCATCGCCCGCTGTTTAATCGAGGCGCTAATAATTCTTTCTAACATAGATAGCCTCCGATTAATGGTTTGCGTGTGGATCGCTAGCAGCCTTGCTATCGCTGCCACTGTTGCTGCCACTTAAGCGCTGTAAACTCCCTTGGATACTGGCTTCAGAATCCAATAAGAATTGACCAGAGACAATCACTTTATCACCAGCCTGTAGACCTTCGATAATCTCAGCCTTGCCTTGGGCTATCATGCCCACTTTGACCGGAACTGAGGCGAAGCGGTTATCATCACGTTGCACTACCACGCGGTTTTCACGACCGGTGAGGATGAGTGCTTCAGTTGGGATCGACAGCACTTCTCGCTTTGGGCCACCAAAGAGTTTTACGTCCACTAAGGTACCCGGTTTGAGTAATTTGTTTGGGTTGTCTAACTCTATTCTGACTCGCATCGCCCGCGAGACGGGGTCGAGTTCGGGATAGATGTAGTCAATGTTTGACTCGATATCGAAAAGTCCTTGAGCGGCAGAGGTGACCTCCACAGGTCGGCCTTGTTCTAACCAGCTTTGCTCATTTTCAAATACATCGGCGATGACCCATACACTGCTTAAGTCGACGATTTCAAACAAGGTATCACCGGGCTGAACATACATGCCATGGCGAACGGTTAACTTGCTAATAAAGCCATCTTGCTCTGCATAAAATGGCACGCGATAGATGGTTTTACGGGTGCGTTCTAGCTGTTTAATCGTATTGGAACTTACGCCTAATAACTCCAGGCGTAAACGGGCCTTACGCAGTAGATCTTGGCCTCGACTCTTATCGTGTTTAAGGTAGTCGACCGCTTGCATATAATCGTCTTGAGCATTGATTAATTCCGGAGAATATAGCTCGTACAGTAACTGCCCCTTTTTAACTCGCTGACCGACATTGTGCACCATCAAGGTTTCAATCCAGCCGTTAACGCGGGTGTGGCTATGGCCGATGGCGTTTTCGTTGTACTCAACTGTGCCAATGGTTTTGACCAGTTTCCAAAGTGTGCCCTTAGTGACTTTCTCACTGCGCATACCGAGTGCTTGTTGCATACCACCAGATACGCCAACAACTACCTCTTCAGCGACGCCGCCGACGGTGATTTTTTCAAGATCCATACCGCATATTGGGCAAGTGCCCGGCACATCAGAAACCACATGGGGATGCATGGGGCAAACATATTTGATGTTGCCATCGTTGTTAGTTTGCGCCGCAGGCATAAGTGTTGGCTTGGGATGGTTAAGTATTTTTTCTGCGTTAGATTGCGGAGTCGACTCGGCTGGCTGCGCAGCATGGTTATGACCCGCATGCTCATCGATTTGAGTTTCTTCTTCCTCTTCCTTCACCAAGAACATTTTACATTCTGGGCAGCGACCGGGCTCATGGCTGGTCACGTCAGGGTGCATAGGGCAGTAATAGTTTGCGACTGCAGCCTTAGCATGTTGGCTACCGTCAGCTAAGTGGTCACTTTGCTCTTCATCTTTAACGAGGAACATTTTGCATTCTGGGCAGCGACCGGGCTCATGGCTGGTCACGTCAGGGTGCATAGGGCAGTAATAGTTTGCGACTGCGGCCTTAGCATGTTGGCTACCGTCAGCTAAGTGGTCACTTTGCTCTTCATCTTTAACGAGGAACATTTTGCATTCTGGGCAGCGACCGGGCTCATGGCTGGTCACGTCAGGGTGCATAGGGCAGTAATAGTTTGCGACTGCGGCCTTAGCATGTTGGCTACCGTCAGCTAAGTGGTCACTTTGCTCTTCATCTTTAACGAGGAACATTTTGCATTCTGGGCAGCGACCGGGCTCATGGCTGGTCACGTCAGGGTGCATAGGGCAGTAATAGTTTTCGACTGCAGCCTTAGCATGTTGGCTACCGTCAGCTAAGTGGTCACTTTGCTCTTCATCTTTAACGAGGAACATTTTGCATTCTGG